>JANWZG010000087.1 GCA_025054735.1 Cyanobacteriota bacterium
GCACTCCCTAACTGGTTCCTTAGCAATTAGCGAGTTACCGCTGAGGGATGCAGCGTTGCTGGCGATCGCTGAAATCAATGCTGCTGGTGGCGTATTAGGACGGCTGCTAGAGCCGATCGTGGCAGATGGAGCTTCTGACCCCCAGGAATTCGCCCGCCAAGCTCAACGGCTGTTGACCCAAGAGCAGGTTGTATCGCTATTCGGTTGTTGGACATCTGCCAGTCGTAAAGCCCTATTGCCAGTTCTAGAGACCCACAATGCTTTGCTATGGTATCCGGTGCAGTATGAAGGGTTGGAACAGTCGCCCTATGTGTTCTATATGGGGGCTTGCCCCAATCAGCAAATTGAACCAGCCCTGGGATGGTTGTTCCGGCATTATGGTAAGCAGTTTTACTTAGTTGGCTCTGACTATGTGTTTCCTCGCACTGTGAACCGTATTGTAGAAGCCCAGTTGCATCGAGAAGGGGGTGAAATTCTGGGTGAAGATTACGTGCCAATCGGTGCGACTGACTTTACAGCAGTCATGCAACGGATAGCTGCTGCTCAACCTGATGTTATTTTTAATACCCTAAATGGGGACAGTAACCTGAGCTTTTACCAAGCCTATGCTGAATCTGGGCTGAGAGCCAAGGGCATTCCTGTGATGGCAACCAGCATTGCTGAACCAGAGCTACAGACGATGGCAGCCTATGCCGAGGGCACCTTTGCCAGTTGGAGCTATTTCCAGAGCATTGATAATCCTGAAAACCGTCGGTTTGTAGCAAACTTCCGAGCACGGTATGGTAACGATCGGGTCACTAGTGCCTCAATTGTTCGTGCCTACACCCAAATTTATCTGTGGAAGCAGGCTGTGGAAGCAGCTCAATCGGTGGCTGTTGATAGGGTACGGCAAGCAGCATATGGGCAAACGTTTCAAAGCCCTGGAGGATTGTTGCAAATTGAGCCAAATCAGCACTTACGACAATTTTGTCGGATCGGCAAGGTGCAGGCCACGGGGCAGTTTGAAATTGTGTATTGCAGTGACGTAGCCATTCCCCCCAAACCCTGGATGGGGCTGGAAGATGCTGATTTTCCCAATAGGTCGCTGGTGATGAATCTGCTAGCTCAGGTCTCCCAAGGTATTCAAGCTAACTGTGAGTTGGAGCAAAAATCCCAAGAATTGGAGCAAACTATTGCCCAACTTCGACAGGAAGCCCGTGAACGACAGCGGACTGAAAGTGAGTTGCAGGCATTATTCCAAGCAATGACTGACTTGGTAATTGTCTACGATCGCCAAGGTCGCTATCTCAAGATAGTTTCCCATGACCCATCTGAGTTGTATGACAGCAATATAAACCGCTACGGTAAAACAGTTTATGAAATACTGCCAACTCAGATCGCAGATGGTGTCATTGCTTGCATTCAACAGGTTCTAGATACCCAGACAACGATGCAGCATGAGTATTGCTTGACAATTCAAAACCAGGAACGCTGGTTCTTAGCTAATGTGTCACCGCTGTCAGTTGATACGGTAATTTGGGTAGCGCGGGATATCAGTGAGCGTAAACGAGCTGAGGAAGACGCTAGACGGCGCGAGGTAGCTCTACAACAGGCTAACGCTGAAACCAATGCCCTATTTATGGCGATGGATCAACTCATTTTTGTCTTTGATCGGGAGGGTCGCCACCTTAAAATTCCGGCGGTTAATCCACGGTTGCAATACGAACCCTTTACTAATCGCATTGGCAAGACTCTGCATGAAGTTTTTTCCCAAGAGGTTGCTGATCAGTTTTTGGGCTATATCCACCAAGCTTTAGACACAGGTGAAACTGTAACTGTTGAATATAGCCTCATCATAGACGGCCAAGAGGTCTGGTCAGATGCCAGCATTTCTCCTATCAATGAGAACACTGCCCTGTGGGTAACCAGAGATGTGACCGATCGCAAACTCGCTGATGCTGCCCTGCGCTATAGCGAAGCCCTGAATCGCAGCATGATAGAGGCAATTCCCGATCTTATTGCCCGTGTCAACGCTGATGGTGTCTATTTACACTTTAAGCCCTTTAATGGTGTAGAGAGTATTTTTCCAGATCAGGATGTTGTTGGCAAGCGAATGCACGATGTGATGCCTGCTGACATTGTGCAACAGCGAATGGATGCTATACAGCAAGTGCTGGCAACAGGTCAGGTGCAATTTCAGGAATATCGCATCGTAACAGCCAATGGCGATGTGCGCTACCAGGAAGCACGATTTTCTCGTGTCGGGGACAGTGAAGTGTTGATGATCGTCCGAGATATCACTGATCGCAAGGCTGTCGAGGAAGCTCTACGTCTAGCGGAGGAGAATTATCGCAGCATTGTAGAAAACGCGGTTGATGGCATTTTTCAGACTTCGCCCGCTGGACAATATCTGAAAGCAAACTCTGCCTTGGCCCGTATCTATGGGTATGACTCCGTTGAGGCAATGCTGAGCGAAATTACTGATGTACAGCATCAATTGTATGTTAATCCTGAAGACCGCGATCGGTTTGTAGCTGAAATATTGGCTCACGATACCGTTGTCAACTTTGAAAGCCAAGTGTTTCGCCGAGACGGCAGCATCATTTGGATTGCTGAGAATGCCAGAGCTGTGCGCGATGCCCAGGGCAATTTGCTTTATTACGAAGGTACAGTCACTGACATCACCCAGCGAAAACAAGCTGAAGAGGCTTTAGCGAAAGCCAATGCTGAGATTTTAGCCCTTAACGAGCGACTGAAAGCTGAGAATCTACGCATGGGCGCTGAGCTAGATATTACACGACGGCTACAACAGATGGTGCTGCCTAAAAAGACTGAGTTACAGGCAATCTCTAACTTAGATATTGCAGGCTTTATGGAACCTGCTAACGAAGTAGGTGGTGATTACTATGATGTGTTGCATCAGAATGGTGTGGTCACCTTTGGTATTGGTGATGTCACAGGGCATGGGCTAGAGAGTGGCATGTTGATGCTGATGGTGCAAACGGCGGTGCGCACGCTGCTTACCAGTGGTGAAACTAATCCAGAAACTTTTCTCCGAATTCTCAACGAGATTATTTACGATAATGTGCAGCGAATGGACTGCGATCGCTCCTTGACTCTCTCCTTGATCAACTACCACGCAGGCACCTTGCGCTTGAGTGGTCAGCACGAGGAGCTGATTGTTATTCGAGCAACAGGTGACATTGAGCGCATTGACACAATAGATCTAGGATTCCCGATCGGTCTTGTGCCCGACATATCCAACTTTGTAGGCTACACCCACATAGACTTGCATCCTGGTGATGTAGTACTACTGTACACTGATGGTATTCCTGAAGCGGAAAATCAAGCCGGAGAACTCTATGGCATTGAGCGTCTCTGTCAGATAGCGCGACAACACCATCACCGCTCTGCCGAAGAGATTCAGCAGGCAATTGTCACTGATGTTCGCCGACACATTGGCACCCACCGCGTCTATGACGACATTACTCTATTGGTGTTTAAGCAAAAATAAGCTTATGGGTTTACTCATCAGTTGCTATCCCTGACATCTGACCCCTGAACCCTGTAGAATTAAACGGTTGTATTGAAGTTAATTTCAGGGCACCCGCTTTGATCGATCGCTACACCTTGCCCGCGATGGGCGAAATCTGGTCAGAATCTTACAAGCTAAAAACTTGGCTCCAGGTAGAAATTGCTGTTTGTGAGGCTCAGGCAAAACTAGGACGTATTCCCCGTGATGCAGTCGAAGAAATTAAGGCTAAGGCAGCTTTTGACCCTGGGCGCATTGCTGAAATTGAAGCTGATGTACGCCATGATGTAATTGCATTCTTGACCAACGTTAACGAATATGTTGGTGATGCAGGCCGTTACATCCATCTAGGCATGACTAGCTCGGATATGCTAGACACGGCACTGGCTCTGCAATTGGTAGCCAGCATAAACCTGTTGTTGGAAGAGGTAGAGAAACTGATACAGGCTATTCGCTATCAGGCTCAACAACATCGTTATACAGTTATGATTGGCCGTTCCCACGGCATCCACGCAGAGCCAATTACCTTTGGGTTTAAGTTAGCGGGATGGTTAGCGGAGGTGTTGCGGCATCGCGATCGCTTAGTCGCTGTACGTCAGGATATTGCTGTGGGCAAGATTTCTGGCGCTGTAGGCACCTATGCCAATATTGACCCGGAAGTAGAGGCGATCGCTTGTCAGCAGCTTAATCTCAAACCTGACACTGCTTCAACACAGGTGGTGTCTCGCGATCGCCATGCCCATTTTGTGCAAGCCCTAGCCTTATTGGCAGCCTCGATCGAGCGCTTTGCGGTAGAAATTCGTAACCTTCAGCGTACAGATGTCTTAGAAGTGGAGGAATTTTTCGCTAAGGGACAAAAAGGCTCGTCTGCCATGCCCCATAAGCGCAATCCCATTCGCTCGGAGCGCTTATCTGGCCTAGCGCGAATCGTTCGTGGTCATGCGATCGCTGCTTTGGAAAATGTTGCCCTCTGGCATGAACGCGACATTTCCCACAGTTCTGTAGAGCGGATAATGTTTCCCGATGTTTGTACCATAACCCACTTCATGCTAGTAGAGATTACGGATCTTGTGCAGCACCTGTTGGTTTACCCTGAGAACATGGCTCGCAATATGAACTGCTATGGTGGTGTTGTATTCAGCCAGCGAGTCATGCTAGCCCTGGTAGACAAGGGCATGACCCGGGAAGCGGCCTACAGCGTTGTGCAAGCTTGTGCTCACCAAGCCTGGAATCGACCAGATGGCAACTTTCAGGCGTTAGTCAGTCAAGATCCCCAAGTCACCCAATACCTTTCTCCAGAAGAGTTACAGGCTTGTTTTGATCCCCATTATCATCTTCGGCACCTTGAGGCGGTTTATCAACGGCTGGGGATTTAGCTGAGTATACAGTTAGCTAGCTAACAAGCATAATCTAGGGCTAAGCAGTAAGCAGCATACCTAGTCAACGCTTAGAGTTACATAGGGCTAATCTCAAGTCGAGACTGAGCTGTTTCATGCTAGACTTGCAGCAAGAATTGTAAGTCTAGATATGAGATAACCAATGGAATCTGAGTTTACAGCCAGTCAGCCCTTGTCTTCATCACCCGATATGTTGATGGATATTGATGCGGTGCAGTAGGCTCTTAACCGATCGCGTCCTTCTATCTATCGCTATGCCAATACAGATCCCCATAATCCTCATAATCTAAACTTGCCGTTTGACCCTAAGCGCCTTAACCCTGAGCACCGTCTTAGCGCTAATGAGCCTTTGCGGTTCCATCCCAACGAAGTAGCTCGGTTTGCGCGTGATGTCTTGGGCATTCGCCAGGTCACAATTTCAGTGCAAGAACCTGTTCAAACTGCTACAAATCGGTTGCTACAAGACATTTTGACTGAACTACAGGCTATCCATCAGCTCTTGAAGGAGCGCTCATGATTGCTACTAGCTCCTATTGGCTCATTCGCCGGAGTAAATGCTCAATAACAGGAGCATCTTGGGCTGTAGGTTCTGCCTCTAGATATGCCTGTAGATCCAGGCGGGCATCAATCCAATTGCCTAGTTGATAGTAAATCAATCCCCGATCGCGCCGCTGCATTGACACTTCCGGAAACAGCAACAAAATCCGTTCGACTGCCGCTAGAGCCTTGTGCCAGTTTTCTTGACTCAGGTAAATCATCTTCAAGTTAGACAATAGTCGTGCTAAGAATCGGCGGGGCGTGCTGCGCTCTAGGAATCTAGGGTTAAATGTTACAGGCTGACCATAAATTTCTGTTAGGCGCTGTTGACAATCTGCTGCAAACATCACTTCGCCTCGGTGAAAGGCATCTACCAAAAATTCCACGTCAGGAATATCTGGACGAATGAGAAAATGAGCAGGCATGTCTACACCTACCATAGGAAAGCCAATTCGCCTAGCAATCTCCAGATACACCAAGGCTAAGGTTATGGGGATGCCTGTACGTCGCTCTAGAACATCATTCAAAAAACTGTTACGTGGATCGTAATAGTCTGATGTGTTGCCAACAAAGCCCAATTCGTCATAGAGGTAAGCATTGATTGCCTTCACAACCCGCAATGGATAGCGCTCCGCAGGCAATTTAGCTTCTACAATCACTGCCATCTGGTCGAGCTGTTGCAGATATGCCTCTATATCTAAACTGGGATACTCTTCCTGGGCAATTACCAATGCGGCCGTTGCCAGATCAATGTCTTTATCGGCTTGAGCGGCGATCGCGCGAAATCGTTCCCTAGCTAGCAACAAACTCAAAATCTACAACCCAAATCACAACACTATCCTAACGGTTCTACAATAGATTTCCATCAGCCTAGGTTTAGGATTAACGAATTCTTGGTATAGTTTCGCTTTACAATTTCTTCAGCAAATTACTCCATCGCCTCGCAGCAACTATGAGCATCGGCTATCTCGCTCTCGTTCTCCACGCCCACCTGCCCTTCGTCCGCCACCCTGAAAGTGACTACGTGCTAGAAGAAGAATGGCTCTACGAAGCAATTACAGAGACTTATATTCCATTGTTACGTGTCTTTGAGGGGCTGAAGCAGGATGGCATTGACTTCAAGATCACCATGAGCATGACTCCACCGTTAGTGTCTATGCTCCGTGACCCACTGCTTCAAGAGCGCTATGATGCTCATCTTGCCAAACTAGAAGAGCTAGCGGAGCTAGAGGTTGAAAAGAATGTTTACAATGGACATATTCGATACCTAGCAGAGCACTATGCTACGGAATTTAACAAGGTTCGACAAACTTGGGAGCACTATAACGGTGACCTTGTTACAGCCTTTAAGCAGTTTTTAGACAGTAACAACTTAGACATCATCACCTGTGGTGCTACCCACGGTTATTTGCCACTGATGAAAATGTACCCAGAGGCAGTGTGGGCACAGATTAAGGTTGCCTGTGAACACTACGAGGAGAACTTTGGTCGTCCACCCAAGGGCATTTGGCTGCCAGAGTGTGCCTATTACGAAGGGTTGGAACGCATGTTGGCCGACGCTGGGCTACGGTACTTTATCACTGACGGTCATGGCATTCTCTATGCTCGTCCTCGCCCCCGGTTTGGCACCTACGCCCCTATTTTTACTGAGACTGGTGTAGCTGCCTTTGGTCGTGACCATGAGTCATCTCAGCAAGTGTGGTCATCGGTGGTTGGTTATCCTGGTGATCCAGTGTACCGGGAGTTCTACAAAGATTTGGGCTGGGAAGCAGACTATGAGTACATCAAGCCCTACATTATGCCCAATGGACAACGAAAGAATACTGGTATCAAGTATCACAGAATCACTGCTAGGGATGGGGGACTGAGTGATAAAGCTCTGTACGACCCTTACTGGGCACGGGAAAAAGCTGCGGAACATGCAGGAAACTTCATGTATAACCGTGAACGTCAGATTGAGCACCTCCATGGCATCATGCAGCGTCCGCCTATCATTGTTTCTCCCTATGATGCTGAGCTGTTTGGGCACTGGTGGTATGAAGGGCCTTGGTTTATTGATTACCTATTCCGCAAAGCTTGGTACGACCAAAATACCTTTGACATGACGCACCTGTCAGACTATCTACGATCGCACCCCACGCAGCAAGTTTGTCGTCCCTCCCAATCGAGTTGGGGCTATAAGGGTTTCCACGAATACTGGCTGAATGATACCAATGCTTGGATTTATCCTCATCTGCATAAGGCAACTGAGCGCATGATTGACCTCGCCCGCAATGAACCTGTAGATGAGTTGCAGTGGCGGGCATTGAACCAAGCTGCACGAGAGTTACTCCTAGCTCAATCGTCTGACTGGGCGTTCATCATGCGTACAGGAACCATGGTGCCTTACGCGGTGCGTCGCACTCGATCGCACTTGATGCGCTTCAACAAGCTGTATGACGATCTGCGGCAAGGCAAGGTCGATGCGGGGTGGTTGAGTAAGGTCGAGGCAATTGATAACATCTTCCCCAATATCAACTATCGAGTTTATCGATCGCTGTAAACACTCCCCCTACGGCGATTGTGTGGGAGACGGCTAACTAGCTAGAGTAAATGTTGCAAACAACCCTGTATTTTAGGATCCCATTATGGCATTAAACCCTGGTGACATTGCTCCCGCTTTTACCCTGACGGATACTGACGGCAATACTGTGAGTCTGTCAGATTTCCGGGGTAAGCGGGTTGTGCTGTATTTCTACCCTCGTGACAATACCCCAGGATGCACCAAAGAGGCCTGTGGCTTTCGGGATGCCTATGCTGACTATCAAGCCAAGGATATTGTGGTGCTAGGTGTTAGTACGGATGATGCTGAGTCCCACGCTAAGTTTGTGAAAAAATATGATTTGCCCTTTACGTTGCTGTGTGATCCAGATGGTGCAGTAGCAACGGCCTACGATAGCTATGGACTGAAAAAGTTCATGGGTAAGGAATACATGGGTGTCTCTCGCCATACCTTTGTAATTGGGGTGGATGGTCGCATTGAGAAGATCTATCGTAAGGTGAAGCCAGAGAACCATGCGGCTGAGATCTTGGCAGACTTAGATGCCTAGGAGATGCAAACAATGCGGCTATTTCAATTTGCCCAACGGGTTTTGAAGATTATCTTTCGGCATCCAGTAGTAGGCACCAGTATTATCCCAGTGTTGCCTGATGGCACGATCGCCATGATTCGCCGTAGTGACACCCGTAAGTGGGCGTTTCCAGGGGGCATGGTGGACTGGGGAGAGGACATTGCCACTACGGTGCGACGGGAACTGAGGGAAGAAACAGGATTGCAGGCGACCCAAATTCGTCGTTTAGTGGGGATTTATTCCTCGCCTAGCCGCGACACTCGCATTCACTCTATCTGTATCTTGGTAGAAGTAGCAGCCGAGGGAACCATAAGTATTCGTGATCCGTTTGAAGTTTTGGATGTGCGGGCATTTCCATTAGACGCAATTCCGATCGGTCATCTGTCTCACGACCATGATCAGCAACTTCAGGACTATCTCAGTGGGCAGACGATTCTCTCATGACGACTCTCGCAACACCAATTCGCAACAGTCGCATTCAATTATCCCTAGGGCAAATCTTCTGGCGAGAACTAGGACAGGGGTTAACTCTTGTATTTCTCCATGGGAATTGGCAAACAAGTGACCAGTGGCTGGCTGTCATCCAAGCGTTGGGACACGAGTTCCATTGCTTAGCACCGGATCTACTGGGATGCGGTGAATCTGATCGTCCTAAACTCAACTACTCAATTGCTACTCAGGTTGAGTGTCTGTCGGACTATTTAGATGCTCTTCATCTGCGGCAGGTGTATTTAATTGGTCACTCTATGGGGGCTTGGATTGCTACTAGCTATGCTCTCAAATATCCTGAGCGGGTGCATGGCTTGGTGCTGGTATCGCCTGAAGGTGTCCCCAGTCGCATCGACGATCGCTGGCGGCTTGAGCGCTGGTTAGTGGGGCAACCACCCCTGCTCTATTGGATATTATGCTTAGTGCAACCTATAGCCAAGCTGCTCAAACGGCAAGAGGGAATCCATAATCTGCTTGTGCGGCGACAGCAGTTACAGCGATCGCCCGTCGCTTGTCGAATACTGTTTCGTCGTCGTCCCCAAGAAATTATGGCTGACTATCTCCATACCCGGTTAAATCACCTCAAACTCCCAGTGTTACTGCTTCAGGGTGGGCGAGATGTCAAAGAAGTAAGCAGTATGGCCACAACCTACGCCAGCCTCTTACCCAATGTTACGGTTGAACACATGCTGCAATCCGATAGCAGCGAGTTGCCTGAAACAGCCGCTGAAGCCTTTGCCCGCGAAGTGCGGCTATTTGTCATGTCATCATTGCAGAGGTAGATGTAAACACTCTCATCTGTATTACGAGCTATCGTGACATCATTACTATCGAACCTGATAAACGTAGAGGGAAGCCCTGTATTCGACGAATGCGAATTATAGTTTATGACGTTCTTGGCTGGTTGCCGGAATGTCTGTTGCCGAGATTATTGATGACTTCCCGGAACTGACAGAGACAGATATCAGAGCTTGCCTAGAATTGGCGGCTGATCGTGAACATCGTTTAGTTGCTTCAGTGAGTGCCGCTTGAAACTACTTTTTGATCAAAACTTAAGCCGAAAACTTGTCACTCGCTTGGCTGATATTTTCCCAGATGCCAGCTATATCCAATTTCATGGATTAGCAAAGAAGACAGATACAGAAATTTGGGAATTCGCTGAGTTACATGATTTCTGCATTGTGACTCAAGATTATGCTTCTTAGCAGTAGCACTGCATAGCAGTGGATGGATGTAAAGTTGCTGGTGCTGGTTCAAGGTTATCTGCTACCGCCGCACTTACTATTGGGGCACACAGCAGTACTATTCGTTAGGCATGAAGTTTTCTCAAAGTAAGACTTAAATGTCTATTTTGAGTCTCTTATTGAGATAAAAGAGTCTTAAATTAAAAATAGTTTTGTCTTATGATAAGACTTGAATTTATTGAATAGAGTCTCATGTATCAGATATTAAGTCTCATATTGAAAAGGCTGTTGTATTGTTATGAGACTTAAAAGCTTACTAGTAAGTCTCTTGTTAAGATTTGTGAGTCTTGATCCGAAAGGCGGTTGATCTTAAAACAAGATTCTGATTCTTAAGATGAGTCTTATAAAGAGATAAATAAATCTTGATTCAAGAACAACTGATGGTACTGCTTCTTCTTAACAAGAGACCTTAATATTGCAGGATGAGTCTTAATGTAAGGTCACTAGGACATGATTTAATACAACCTAGACAAGAACGGTGGAGATTTGATGGGTACTGCTGGAACTTAATCAATCTAGGTTGAGATGTAGTCCAATATTTGATTGGTTGGACTAAGAGTGTCTTGTATTGTTCTTGAGGGAAGAATTTCAAAAATTGGTGTATTGCGGTTCAAGCAGTACATCGGAGCAGGTTTCTCACGGGTAAGGAGTAGTTGCTTGCTGCCGCGATCGCGCCCCATAAATTCCAGATATTGCCCAAGCACAGACTCCAGAGCAGGCTATGATTGGAGCACACAAGTTTTTTTACTTGCTCATATTTTCAGTCACGCCTAGTTTTTTCCAGATGCCGGAGATTGTCTTAGAAAGCAGGGATAGTTTGGTCAAATTCCCTGTTATGCCGAC
>JANWZG010000088.1 GCA_025054735.1 Cyanobacteriota bacterium
AACAACACTGCTATTCGAGCGGCAATTGCAGCCCAACCAGAGCGCCGCCATCTGATTACCACCCAAGTGGAACATGCCTGTGTGCTCAACCTGTTTAAGCACTTAGAAAAGCAGGGGTATACCGTCACCTACCTGTCAGTCAACCGTAAGGGACAGGTGGACTTGATGGAACTAGAAGCAGCCATGACAGGCAATACCGCCCTAATATCTATGATGTATGCCAACAACGAGACAGGCACCGTGTTTCCGGTGGAGCAAGCAGGGGCGATCGCTAAGGAATATGGCGCTAGCTTTCATGTGGATGCTGTGCAGGTAGCGGGTAAACTGCCCCTAAATATGAAGTCCAGCACCATTGATTTGCTGACGATTTCAGGCCATAAGCTCCATGCTCCCAAAGGGATAGGTGCTCTGTATGTTCGCCGGGGCTACCGCTTCCGTCCGTTGCTGATTGGTGGTCACCAAGAGCGGGGTCGTCGTGCTGGAACGGAAAATGTGGCTGGCATCATTGGTTTGGGCAAAGCCGCAGAGCTAGCACAACAGCACCTGGGTGATATAGCACGGGAGAAGAAGTTGCGCGATCGCCTAGAACAGGGGTTATTAGCTATTCCAGATACGGAGGTGAATGGCGATCGTAAAAACCGTCTACCGAACACCACCAACATTGGCTTTAAGTACATCGAAGGGGAAGCTATTCTCCTCTCCTTAGATCAGTATGGCACCTGTGCCTCTTCTGGCTCTGCCTGTACCTCTGGTTCTCTGGAGCCATCCCATGTGTTGCGAGCCATGGGGGTACCCTATACCACGTTGCACGGCTCTATCCGGTTTAGTCTGTCACGCTATACCACTGATGCTGAGGTCGATCGCACCCTTGAAGTTATGCCAGGGATTGTGAAACGCCTGCGTGATCTATCCCCCTTTAACAACGACCAAGTTGACTGGTTACAGGAGCGTACCCTCGTGGCTAGTCACTAGTGCATGGGTCACTACTGCCAGTCATTTGAGGGTTAAACAGCAACCGACAACGAACGAATGCGATAAAGAAGGACAACGATTATGTGGGACTACACAGAAAAAGTTCTCGACCTGTTTTATAACCCTAAAAATCAAGGGGCGATCGATGAAACTGGTGAAGCCGGGATTGCAGTGGTCTATGGCGAAGTAGGTAGCATTGCCTGCGGTGACGCACTCCGACTGCATCTCAAGATTGAAATCGAGACAGACAAGATCTTAGATGCTCGCTTCCAAACCTTTGGCTGCACTAGTGCGATCGCCTCCTCATCTGCCCTAACAGAACTGATCAAAGGCTTGACCTTGGATGAAGCCCTGAAGATTAGTAATCGTGATATTGCTGATTATTTAGGTGGCCTGCCAGAGGCCAAGATGCATTGCTCTGTCATGGGGCAAGAAGCCTTGGAAGCTGCCATCTACAAATATCGGGGCATTGAAGTAGAACACCATGACGACGATGATGGCAATTTGGTCTGTAGCTGCTTTGGGGTCAGCGAAGCCAGAATTCGACGAGTGGTGATTGAAAATAACCTGACCACAGTGGAACAGGTGACCAGCTACGTCAAAGCGGGGGGTGGATGCAGTGCCTGCACTGCTGAAATCGAAGATTTAATTGCCGCTGTCCGCAAAGAAACTGACCTGACGGCTGCCCGTGTTGCCGCTGAAATTGCCACCGCTCAGGCAAACCATCATCCCCTCACCACGGTGCAAAAAATTGGACTAATTCAGACTGTGTTGCAAGATGTGCGTCCTATTTTGTTGGCCGATGGTGGTGATGTCGAACTCTACGACGTGGAGGGTGATGTGGTCAAAGTTGTGCTGAAAGGGGCTTGTGGTTCCTGTGAAAGCAGTACTGCAACGCTGAAAAACGCGATCGAAGTGCGATTGCGAGATCGTGTATTGCCCACCCTAGTCGTGGAGGCTGTTGCCTGAACTCCCAGCTCCTTCAGCATACTCCGTTGGTTGATCGCCCGTCGATTTCACCAACATTATTAGCCCAAACCAGCGCCACTAGCGCTGATCTACAACTGCTCAAACTCCAAAGGAGATAATTTCATGACTGACGAAAGCATTAGACAGATAGCCTTCTATGGCAAGGGTGGCATTGGTAAATCCACCACTTCGCAAAACACGATCGCTGGTCTAGCAGAAATGGGTGAGCGCATCATGATTGTTGGATGCGACCCCAAAGCAGATTCCACCCGCTTGATGCTGCACAGCAAAGCTCAGACTACCATTCTGCACCTAGCTGCTGAGCGCGGCGCGGTAGAAGACCTGGAACTCGAAGAAGTGATGCTCACAGGGTACTTAGGGGTTCGCTGCGTTGAATCTGGTGGCCCAGAACCTGGTGTAGGCTGTGCTGGTCGTGGCATCATCACTGCCATCAACTTCCTGGAAGAGAACGGTGCCTATGAAGACCTAGACTTCGTTTCCTATGACGTATTAGGTGACGTAGTTTGCGGTGGTTTTGCTATGCCTATTCGGGAAGGCAAAGCCCAAGAGATTTACATCGTTACCTCTGGTGAAATGATGGCTATGTATGCGGCCAACAATATTGCTCGCGGTATTTTGAAGTATGCTCACTCTGGTGGCGTGCGCCTAGGTGGCTTGATCTGCAACAGCCGTAAGGTTGACCGGGAAATTGAACTAATTGAAACCCTGGCAGAACGGCTGAATACTCAGATGATCCACTTTGTTCCCCGTGACAATATTGTTCAGCACGCTGAACTGCGTCGTATGACGGTAATTGAGTATGCTCCCGACAGCAATCAAGCTAACGAATACCGCGCCCTAGCGAAGAAGATTAAAGAGAATACCAAGTGCACCATCCCAACCCCAATCTCGATGGATGAACTGGAAGACCTGCTAGTCGAATTCGGTATTTTGACTGGTGAAGAAGAGTACCAGAAAGCTATTCAGGAGGGTACTCGCGCCCCTGCTGGCGTTGCTTAGTTGCGATCGTAGGTGATGGGTGATGGGAGATGCAGCAAACCTGTGAGGAAGTCGTGAAGCAATGGGCTGATGAATACCAAGCATCCCCATGGTCTCCCTTCTCACCTGCTACATCTCCCCACCTGCTAATCCAGTTTATTTCCTCTACTCTCAATCTCTCTATCCTTTACCCAGCGAGGCTAACCTATGACACCTCTAGAGTCCCAAACCCTTGACACTAACCCCGTTACTGCCAAGAAAGAACTAATCCAAGAAGTATTAGCAGCCTATCCCGACAAGGCTAAGAAGAAGCGGGAAAAGCATCTGAACGTTTACGAAGCAGGCAAATCTGATTGTGGCGTTAAATCCAATATTAAATCAGTGCCTGGTTCTATGACCACTCGTGGCTGTGCCTATGCTGGCTCTAAGGGTGTGGTGTGGGGACCAATCAAAGACATGATCCACATCAGCCATGGCCCTGTTGGTTGTGGTTACTATTCCTGGTCAGGTCGCCGCAACTACTACATTGGCACCACAGGCATTGACTCCTTTGGTACTATGCAATTCACCTCAGACTTCCAGGAGCGTGACATTGTATTTGGTGGCGACAAAAAACTCGCCAAGCTAATCACCGAGATAGAGGAACTCTTTCCTCTGAACCGGGGTATTTCCATTCAGTCTGAATGTCCCATCGGCTTGATTGGAGATGACATCGAAGCAGTAGCTAAGAAAGCTGCTAAGGAAATTGGCAAGACAGTAGTCCCTGTCCGTTGCGAAGGGTTCCGGGGCGTGTCTCAATCTTTAGGTCACCACATTGCCAATGACTCAGTTCGCGATTGGGTATTCCCTCAATATGACAAAGAGAAGAAGGCAGGCAACATCCCTGAAGGAACTCCCTATGACGTTGCCATCATTGGTGACTACAACATTGGTGGAGATGCCTGGTCTAGCCGCATTCTGTTGGAAGAAATTGGTCTGCGTGTTGTCGCCCAGTGGTCTGGAGATGGTACGTTGCACGAAATGGTCAATACGCCATCGGTGAAGTTAAACTTGGTGCACTGCTACCGCTCCATGAACTACATCAGCCGCCACATGGAAGAAGCCTATGGTATTCCTTGGTTGGAATATAACTTCTTTGGCCCGACTCAAATTGCTCAGTCACTGCGGACGATCGCCGCTCGATTTGACGAAACTATTCAGGCCAATGCTGAAGCTGTTATTGCCAAGTATGAAGCCCAAACCAAGGCGGTAATCGAGAAATATCGTCCCCGGTTAGAGGGTAAAACCGTAGCCCTTATGGTTGGCGGTCTGCGTCCTCGCCACGTGGTTCCTGCCTTCCACGACTTGGGCATGACCTTGGTGGGTACCGGATATGAATTTGGTCACAATGATGACTACAAACGTACCACCCACTACGTTGAGCATGGCACCCTAATCTATGATGATGTTTCTGCCTATGAGTTTGAGGAGTTTATCAAGAAACTGAAACCCGACTTAGTTGCTTCGGGTATTAAGGAGAAGTACGTCTTCCAGAAAATGGCATTGCCCTTCCGCCAGATGCACTCTTGGGATTACTCCGGCCCTTACCATGGCTATGACGGCTTTGCTATCTTTGCTCGCGACATGGATATGGCACTCAACAGCCCCACGTGGGACTTGATTGGTACGCCGTGGAAGCAGGATTAGTCACTAGTCATTGTCCATAGTTGATGCGCAGCAATTGACAGGGGACAACGGACGACAAACGAATTAACGACTCAGGAGAATTCTCATCATGGCTCAGAACAATATCGATCGCATTAAAGATCACGCTGAACTCTTTCACCAAGACGAATACCAACAACTATTTGCGGCTAAGAAACAGTTTGAAGGGGGACATGACCCCGATGTAGTAGCCCAAACGGCTGAGTGGACAAAGACCTGGGAATATCGGGAAAAGAACTTTGCCCGTGAAGCCCTGACTGTTAACCCAGCTAAAGCCTGTCAGCCCTTGGGCGCTATCCTAGCCGCGGTTGGCTTTGAAGGCACCCTGCCCTTTGTACATGGTTCTCAAGGCTGTGTCGCCTATTTCCGCAGCCACTTTACCCGCCACTTCAAGGAACCCTTTTCAGCCGTGTCCTCCTCCATGACGGAAGATGCAGCCGTGTTTGGGGGCTTGAACAATATGAAAGAGGGCTTAGCCAACTCCTACAACCTCTACAAGCCCAAGATGATTGCTGTTTGCACAACCTGCATGGCTGAGGTAATTGGTGATGACTTGCAAGCCTTCATCAAGGCCTCGAAGGATGAGGGATCTGTGCCCCAAGACTTCCCTGTGCCCTATGCCCACACCCCTAGCTTTGTCGGCTCTCATATCACGGGTTACGACAACATGATGAAGGGCATCTTGGTCAACCTGACCGAAGGCAAGAAACAGGAAACCACGAACGGCAGGATTAACTTCATTCCTGGCTTTGAGACCTACATCGGCAACTTGCGGGAAATCAAGCGCATTGCCAACCTAATGGGGATTGACTATACTCTCTTGGCTGATAACTCCGAATACCTGGATTCTCCCAATACGGGTGAGTACAACATGTACCCTGGTGGCACTAAGTTGGCAGATGCTGCCGATGCTATCAACGGTGAGGCAACGATCGCCTTCCAAGCCTACTCCACGGTCAAAACTCGTGAATTGATCGAAAGTTGGGGACAAGCGACCTATGTAGCTCGCCCGGTAGGCATCCGTGGTACCGACGAATTTTTGATGAAGTTGTCAGCTCTGACTGGCAAGCCCATCCCCCAAGAGCTAGAAGCAGAGCGGGGTCGTGCGGTGGATGCCCTCACAGATTCCCAAGCATGGCTGCATGGCAAGCGAGTAGCCTACTATGGCGACCCTGATTTGGTGATTGGCTTGACCCAGTTCTTGCTGGAAGTAGGTGCTGAACCTGTGCATATCGTTGTTACCAATAGCAATGATGTATTTGAGGCAGAACTACGGGCATTGCTGGATTCCAGCCCATTCGGCGCTGGTGCCACGATTTGGGGTGGCAGAGATCTGTGGCATATGCGCTCCTTACTGTTTACTGAACCCGTGGACTTCTTCATTGGCAATTCCTACGGTAAGTACCTCTGGCGGGATACGCACACCCCGATCGTGCGGATTGGCTATCCTATCTTTGATCGCCATCACCTGCATCGCTATGCCACCTACGGCTACCAGGGTGCTATCAACCTCCTTAACTGGATTGTCAACACCATCTTGGATGAACTCGATCGCAACACAATCATACCTGCGAAGACAGACATCTCCTATGACCTGATTCGCTAGTCCGACTATGCCCTCACCCTAACCCCTCTCCCACTTGGGGGAGGGGGGCTTAAGACAACGGTTTGGCTCCTAGCTCCCCTGGGAAAAGGGGTTCGGGAAGAGGACAACTTAACCCTCTGCCTTTATTCTCAAGAACCCACTATGCCTACCATTACGTCCCCCCTACCGCCTACCTCTGGTCTTCTAGATCCCATTCGCCGATGGATCAATCGCTATGAAATTCGCTCTGTCCGCACTGCTCACCTCATTTGTCAGGTGATTCCCCGCAGTTGCCCCTTTGAGCATCGCTTCTCCATCGGAAAATACAGCCTATATATCCCCCCCTTGTGCGAACTAAATCCCTTCTACAACGAGTTTGTTGCTCTGCGGTTCCGTGCCCTCAACTATCTTGAGGCCTGTGGTGAAACCATCGACAAATATGTTTGCTAACTAGCCATTGCTCACTGGCGTACTAGTCAACAACTGGTCAACAACTGATAGACGACAAAGGATAACGGACACATCATGAAACTCACTCAAGGCAAAATCAACGAACTCCTGAGCGAGTCAGCTTGCGAACACAACCACAAGAAAGACGGTAAAGGTAAAAACAAGTCCTGTACTCAAGTTGCCCAACCAGGGGCTGCTCAGGGGGGCTGTGCCTTTGATGGAGCCATGATTGCCCTTGTGCCCATTACTGATGCGGCTCACCTAGTGCATGGGCCGATCGCCTGTGCAGGCAACTCTTGGGGTAGTCGCGGCAGCCTCTCCTCTGGCCCTACCCTCTATAAAATGGGGTTCACAACTGACCTGACTGAAAATGACATCATCTTTGGTGGCGAAAAACGACTCTACAAGTCCATCCTAGAGGTTAACGATCGCTACAACCCCGCAGCTATCTTCGTATATTCCACCTGTGTCACTGCCCTAATTGGTGATGACTTAGAAGCGGTCTGTCAAAAAGCAGCAGAAAAGATAGGCGTACCCGTTGTTCCCGTTAACTCTCCTGGTGTTATCGGCAGCAAAAACCTGGGCAACCGCGTCGGTGGAGAAAGCCTGCTAGAGTATGTAGTCGGCACCCGTGAGCCAGACTACACCACCCCCTACGACATCAACCTGATCGGAGAATACAACATTGCCGGAGAACTGTGGGGCGTGCTGCCCCTATTCAAGAAACTGGGAATTCGCGTCCTTGCTCAAATTACGGGTGATGGCCGTTATCACGATATTGCCTGCTCTCACCGCGCCAAACTCAACGTCATGATTTGCTCCAAGGCACTCATTAACATGGCTCGCAAAATGGAGGAACGCTATGGCATCCCCTATATTGAGGAATCCTTCTATGGCGTAGCAGATATGAATCACTGTTTACGGAACATTGCCGCCAAGCTAGGAGATACCAGTTTGCAACAGCGAGTAGAGCACCTTATTGCTGAGGAGACTGCCAAGCTAGATGTAGCCCTAGCTCCCTACCGTGCCAGGCTGCGGGGTAAGCGAGTCGTGCTCTACACTGGTGGCGTGAAAAGCTGGTCAATTATCTCGGCTGCGAAGGATCTGGGCATGGAGGTGTGCGCCACTAGCACCAAGAAAAGCACTGAAGAAGATAAGGCTCGCATTAGGGAGCTATTGGGTCAAGACGGCATCATGCTGGAAAAGGGGAACGCCCAAGAACTGCTGCAAGTCATTGCTAAAACCAAGGCCGATATGTTGATTGCAGGTGGACGCAATCAATACACTGCCTTGAAGGCAAAAATCCCCTTCCTAGATATTAACCAAGAGCGTCATCATCCCTACGCTGGATATGTAGGGCTATTGGAAATGGCTCGTGAACTAGATGAGGCTCTGTATAGCCCGGTATGGGCACAAGTGCGGAAACCAGCCCCTTGGGATATGGAGGTGATCTAATGGCAACGGTTTCAATACCCAGAAAATCTGTGGCGGTGAACCCCCTGAAGCAAAGTCAACCCCTGGGAGCAGCGCTAGCCTTTCTGGGTTTAAAGGGCATTATGCCATTGTTCCATGGGTCTCAGGGATGTACAGCCTTTGCCAAAGTGATGCTAGTGCGCCACTTTCGGGAGGCAATTCCTCTGTCTACAACGGCAATGACGGAGGTGAGTACAATCTTGGGTGGAGAAGAGAATGTGGAACAGGCCATTCTCACCCTAGTAGAAAAGTCAAAACCGTCAATCATCGGCTTGTGCACTACGGGACTGACAGAAACCCGTGGTGACGATATGGATGGCATTTTGAAGTCTATCCGCAAGCGCCATCCTGAACTCCATGATTTGCCGATCGTCTTTGTGTCTACCCCCGATTTCAAAGGTGCCTTGCAGGATGGTTTTGCCGCCGCGGTTACCAGCATGGTTAGGACATTGCCCCAGCCCGGGGAAACTCGCCTAAACCAAATCACCGTGCTCATTAGCTCAGCCTATGCGCCAGGAGATGTGCAAGAAATCAAAGAGATGGTAGCGGCTTTTGACTTGCAGGCGATCGTCGTGCCAGATTTATCCCTATCTCTAGATGGGCATTTAGACGACTCTTACAACACCGTCACTAGCGATGGCACTACCCTGGCAGAACTACGAGAAATTGGTAGCTCTGTTTACACCGTGGCTCTAGGGGAAAGTATGCGCGAAGCAGCAGAATCCCTCCACACACAGTTTGGCATTCCCTATGAAGTGTTCCCTAGCTTAAGTAACTTGGACGCGATCGACAGCTTCTTGGAAGGGTTAGCAGACTTGAGTGGGTTGCCCGTGCCAGAGAAATATCGTCGTCAGCGTGCCCAACTACAGGATGCCATGCTAGATACCCACTTCTTCTTTGGGCGCAAACAGGTATCCCTAGCTATGGAACCAGACTTGTTGTGGTCAACAGTTCACTTTTTGCAGAGTATGGGTGCAGAGGTTCAAGCCGCTGTAACCACTACCAAATCTCCACTGCTCGAACAATTGCCTATCAATACGGTGACCATTGGTGACCTAGAGGACTTTGCTCAACTGGCCGTGGGGTCAGACTTGTTGATTGGCAACTCCAACGTTGCTACCGTCGCCCGCCGCCACCATATCCCCCTCTATCGATTGGGCTTCCCCATCTTCGATCGCCTCGGTAACGGACAACGCTGTACTGTGGGCTATCGCGGCATGATGCAACTGTTGTTCGACATTGGCAACCTATTTTTGGAGCAGGAGGAAAGCCACACAGCAACCTAGAGAAACTCTACAATTCTCCTCATCTTTTCCCAAGAGCTTTTCCCAAGAGATTGAGAATCCAGTAGCCAGGAGTAATCCTTCCATAAACGTGACGAGGAACATCCTATGAAAATTGCCTTCACCACCAGTGACAACATCCATATCGATGCCCATTTTGGCTCTGCCAGACAGATTGATGTGTATGACGTAGACCGAACGGGATACACCTTTGTTAACACCTTAAA
The DNA here is from genome assembly GCA_025054735.1 of Cyanobacteriota bacterium. Taxonomy (NCBI): domain Bacteria; kingdom Bacillati; phylum Cyanobacteriota; species Cyanobacteriota bacterium. The sequence continues at coordinate 9,663 of JANWZG010000088.1, forward strand.
ATTTGATGGCAACCTCAACGAAGACGGCAATGAAGATAAGTTACTACCCAAAATTGCTGCCCTCCATGACTGTACAATCGTCTACGTCTCTGCTATTGGCGGCAGTGCTGCCTCACGCTTGATTAAGCATCGCATCACCCCCATCAAAGCTCGATCGGAAGATCAAAGCATTACTGATGTGCTGACAGAATTGGTAAAAACCCTCAATGGAAGTCCTCCCCCTTGGCTGAGAAAGGCGCTCCAGCAGCGCAGTCCCGCTCTTGATGAACTTGAACACCTTGATGACGTAAAGGAAGAAGTAACCCTATGACCACGATTGATTTACCTACAGCACCTGCCACCGGAGCAACCCCCGAAATCACTCCCTTTTTGAAGGCGATCGTGCAGCAAATTCGTGCCAATGACCCCTACGGCACCTACCGTAACTGGAGTGATGAACTGCTGCTCAAACCCTTTGTTGTCAGCAAAGCCCAGAAACGAGAAATTTCCGTAGACGGTGAGGTAGACCCCATTACCAAAGGGCGCATCCTAGCGTTTTATCGAGCGATCGCCCACCGCATTGAAGAAGAAACTGGACTTCTCTGCCAAGTGGTCATCGATCTCAGCCATGAAGGGTTCGGTTGGGCACTAGTCTTTTCTGGTCGCTTACTCGTTGTAGCCAAAACCCTCCGAGATGCTCAGCGCTTTGGCTTCGACTCCCTAGAGAAATTAGAAGCAGAGGGCGCAAAAATCATTGCATCTGGGATCAACCTGGCAAACCGCTTCCCTGAAGTTGGCAGGCTTTAATAAACCCTGGAAGAGAGGCTATCTAGCCCAAAACTGCACATCTAGAATTCTCAGGAGGTGTCATGGTACCTACAAGCACAACCCCTACTATTGATGACCTAAAAGCGCAAATCAAGCGTCTGACCAGCAAAGCTGGACAGATGAAGATGGATTTGCATGACCTAGCAGAGGGTTTACCTACTGACTATGAACGCTTGATTGAGGCAGCCACTGAAACCTACGCCGTCTATCGGCAAATTGATGATCTCAAACAACAACTCAAGCAATTGGAGGCGAACTAATGGTCAAAACCCTAGCGCAGTTCCAGCAACTAGTCAATGCAGAGGACTACCTCAACTTCTTTGAGCTTGCCTATGATCCGCAAGTAGTCAACGTTAACCGCCTGCACATTCTGCAAAAGTTTTCCACCCTCATTAAGGACATTGATGTTGCATCAGCGAGTGAGTCTGACGTGTTAGCCCAGTATAAGGCTGCCCTAGAGCAAGCCTATACCACCTTTACGATCGCCTCAGCTCAAGACGAAAAGCTCTTCAAAGTCTTTAAGGAGAAACCCGCTAACGTCGTAATGTTGTCTGAAATCGGCTCAGAATAATTGCCTTTTCAGGAAAGCTTTGTACAACCTGCAACCTAGAGAGTGCCCGGAGAGACT
>JANWZG010000089.1 GCA_025054735.1 Cyanobacteriota bacterium
CAGACGATCGTCATCGTTAGCTTCTACACAGCCAGCAATCCTACAGCCGTGCCATTGATTCAACGAATCCACGGGTCATTTCGACTCATGACTCCACAGCAGTAATTTCAAATAGCTAAAAAGACCCCCCGATGTCACCATCGAGGGGCTAAGGGTGAAACTCAAGATCAGGGAAGCATTAGCCCTTCCAGCCCTTGGCAGCTTGATCAGCTACATAGCTAGCAACATCTACAATCTGATCCTTAGACAGGCGACCACCAAAGGCAGGCATCGCGTTCTTGCCGTTCGTAACTTGATAGGCGATCGCAGCTACGGGATCCTCATCGTACTTATCCAAGTACTTAGACAATGCATCCGCCTTCAATGTCTTGTTAGCCATAATGACATTGGCTCCGCCCATGTGACAAGCAGCGCAGTTGGCACCGAAAATTTTGGCACCATTCGCTAAGTCTGCCGCCAGAGCAGGACGACTAAAAGCAACGGAAACAACGGCGATCGCTGCCAGAACGATGGACACAACCTTACTCAACGCTTTCAACACAGTTCTCCTCTTATAAACAATCACTACGATCTCTCATCTATATTGTGCCTTACGTAGGATCCTTATAGAACCAATACACAAGCCTAATCTAGGTTACAGTCAAAAAAAAACTAGCACAAGTACTGGATATACTTTGCGGTATTTTTTCAGCAGGTCGGCAGTTGGTTACGAATGTTAACATTCTGGAGTTGTAGGAAGCAGTGGCCACGATCGTTCAACAGTTAATGAAACCACTCCCGTCGCTGATTACCCTAGCAGAGTACAACTAGCAACCAGTAGCTAATTCAATGCACCTAACCGTATATTGAAGCGACGAACCTATGAGAGGACAACGTCATTGGTTTCAGATGGCTATCCAATTGCGGGGATCAGTCATTCCTGCAATTTTGCCTCGAACAGTCATCTGTGGCTTGTTTGGAGTTTTGATTTCACTCCTGCATCACTATCAGTTCCCAGTATCCCAGCCAGCCCTCGGTAGCGTGATCCCCAGTATTGTATTGGGTCTGCTGCTTGTCTTTCGCACTAACACTGCCTATGAGCGTTTTTGGGAAGGTCGCAAAGCTTGGGGGCAACTCGTCAATACTTCACGCAATCTAGCCCGACAGATTTGGGTCGCCGTGCCTGCTCACAACTCTACGGAGTATCAGCAAAAGATTGCTGCCCTCAAGCTACTGGTTGCCTTTGCGGTCTGCACCAAGCTGCATCTCCGCCAACAGCGGGTGAATGCTGAAGTAGAGGTTTTAGTAAGCACTCAACAATTCCGACAACTTCAGGATATGAACAACCCTCCCCTAGAGGTAGCCCTGTGGTTAGGTGATTATTTACAGCAGCAACATGCTCGTAACTACATTAGTAGTCAACAACTTACTGCCATGCATGAACTGCTGAATGTTTTGGTAGATGCCCTTGGAGCTTGCGAGCGCATTCTGAAAACGCCTATGCCCCTAGCCTATGCCATTCACCTCAAGCAATTACTGATCATCTACTGTTTGTTATTGCCCTTTCAACTGGTAGGGCAGCTAGGATGGCTGACTGGGTTTACGGTTGCCTTAGTTAGTTTCACCCTATTAGGCATTGAGGAGATTGGTCTAGAAATTGAGAACCCATTTGGCAATGATCCCAATGATCTACCCATAGACACAATTTGTGCCACGATGCTCCGTAATATTGAAGACTTGATCAAGGTTGGGGATACTCAGCACGTAGCGATCGACAACCCAGATGTTACTTTGAGAGCCTGATTTCTCAGGTCATTTTGGGTTTGTTGCTCCAAAACTAGGCAACAGCAATATTACTGATCATTAACAAAAATCCTACGGATAGGTCAGTCAAGGTGATGTATGGGTAAGCGAGCCTCGCTAGAGGGTTGTTGTAATATGCTTGCCTAGAGGAGCTTTAAGTAATGACTGGACTGCCACTGTTCGCGATCGGACTCTTGCCATCAGATCCGTCACTAGTACCGTATCCAACTACCAGTCCCCCAACTTCCTACCCAACTCAGTCCTCCAGAGTAACTATCCCTGAACCTCTCCAGCTTGCCAATAACCCTGCCTCCTATCCTCACATTTCTTCACCCGAACCCATCGCAGTGCCCATAAGTCAAAAATCTGTCACATTACCCCCATGGCAAGAGCCTCCTAGAGGCTACAGTCACGAGCATAGTTCTGCAACATTTACAAAACCCCTGAGAGATTCCTACAACCAGACACCGCTCTCGCCCGATCGTCCGCAATCGGGTGGGCAGCTATATCTTCAGCGCATGGCAGCCTTGAAAGCAGGCAAGCTATACACTCGGTTGCCTAACAACAGCTTTCGCGAGGTATGGCAAGGAGTAACTTGGCAGCCTACCTATCAAGACTGGGTACGGTTGCTAGCACTGGAGGCGGGTGCCACCGCAAGGGGACAGGGAGATAACCGTTTAGCAGTGTTACTAGGGGATTCACTGAGTTTATGGTTACCCAGTGATAGGTTGCCAAGTGGCCAGCTCTGGTTAAATCAGAGTATTTCTGGAGATACAACGGGCAATGTGTTAAAACGGTTGCCACTGCTAGCAAACACTCGCCCTGCTATTATCTATGTCATGGTGGGGATCAATGATCTGAGAAGGGGCATCGACGATCGTACAATTGCCATTAACCTATATCAAATTGCGAGGCAACTTCGGCAACAGCACCCACAGGCACATATTGTGATGCAATCTATCTTACCTACTCGGTATGATGCCATCCCTGCTCCTCGTGTTGAGCGACTCAATCGCGCCCTAGCTGCAATCGCACTGCACACTAATACTACCTACATGGATTTAGCAGCCGACTTCAGTGACGATCGCGGCAATTTACGGCGAGACCTCACAACCGATGGGCTGCACCTTAGTTCCCGTGGTTATGAGGTCTGGCAATCTGCACTCAACAGATTCTAGAGATTAGTTCTAGCTAACAGAGCTTAATATCCCACTAAAGCACCTAGGCTTTCCATTTCTGAGCCATAAGTTCTGCCAAATCAACAACGCGCTGGCTATAGCCCCACTCATTGTCATACCAAGCAACCACTTTCACCATGTTGCCACCCATTACCAAGGTCAACTCAGCATCCACAATAGATGAGGTATCTGTCCCTTGATAATCACAAGACACTAGTGGCAGGTCACTATAGCCCAAAATACCCTTGAGGTGACCTTCAGAAGCAGCCTTGATGACTTCATTGACTTGCTCTGCGATCGTCGGCTTCTCAACTTCTACAACCAAGTCTACGATCGAAACATTAGGAGTGGGAACCCGCAGAGCAATACCATTTAACTTGCCTTGCATCTCTGGAATGACCAAAGCCACTGCCTTAGCCGCACCTGTAGAGGTTGGTACGATATTCATGGCGGCTGCCCGTGCTCGACGTAAGTCACGGTGGCTAGCATCCAACAAGCGCTGGTCACCTGTGTAGCTGTGGGTAGTGGTCATCGTGCCTTTGACAATGCCAAAATTTTCGTGCAATACCTTAACGATCGGTGCCAAGCAGTTAGTAGTACAGCTTGCATTACTTACCACAGTGTACTTGTCGTGATCATACTGCTCGTGGTTAACCCCCATCACAAAGGTACCGACTTCGCTACCCTTAGCAGGAGCAGTAATCAGTACTTTTTTCGCCCCAGCGCTAATGTGCTTGCTTGCGCCCTCATAGCTCACAAACACACCTGTCGCTTCAATCACTAGGTCAATTTCCCAGTCTTTCCAAGGTAGGTTTTCAGGATTGCGGTCAGAGACACACTTCACCGTCTTACCGTTAACAGTAATCGTGTTAGCATCGGCTGAAATGTCGGCATCAAATTTACCGAGCATAGAGTCATATCTCAACAAATGCGCGTTGGTTTTGGGGTCAGATGTATCGTTGATAGCGACGATCTCGAAGTTGCTGTCAGTTCTGCCCAACCAGCACCGCATGAAATTACGGCCAATGCGTCCAAAGCCATTAATCGCTACTCTAATCACTGTACTGCCCTCTGTTTACTAAGCTCGGTAAATAAGAATTATTGACCCAGATCATACCATTCCAGTAGTCATAACTTGCGGTGTAGATTTAAGGAGTTGATTCAACCTAAGACACCCAAGACACCGTAGGCTACAAGCCTGTTTCAGCCGCATAGCGTCTAGTACTGACTGTTGTCTAATGCTTAGGAATTGGTGGGAAAATTTGGCTGATATAAGCGATGGGCAGTGATGTAAGCTCTGACTGCATCAGGCACCAAATAACGAATAGACTGTCCTTGCTGGACATATTGTCGAATCAAGCTAGATGACAGGCCGATCAATGGCATGTGTAACAGTTGCCAGCAGTTGGATGGCATATCAGGTGGAATGATCATCTCGTGACCACTGCGAGGTGCGATTAACCAGACACATCGGGTTATTAGATCGTGATAGCGATACCATTTGGGTAGGGTCTGCAGAGCATCAGTGCCGATGATCCAAAACCAGCATCGATCGGGGTAACGGTCTTGTAGGTTAACCAATGTATCAATCGCGAAGGATCGTCCGGTTTGGGCTTCATCGTCGGTGGAAACGGTGAAATGAGGGTGGTCAGCGATTGCCCGTTGAACCATAGCTAGACGGTGTACCAGGGGTGTGGGTTGGGCTACCCGTTTGTAATGGGGGTTACTAGTTGGAATCCAAATCACAACATCTAAGTGAGCTTGGCTCTGAGCAGTTTCAGCCATTACTAAGTGTCCCCAGTGAACTGGGTCAAACGTACCTCCTAAGATCCCTATCCGTTGCGCTAATGCCAATGAGGGGTTAATTGTCATACAGCCCTTGAGTTCACGAGGGAAATCCGTAAAATACTCTACAAGAACGAAATTGTAGAGGTGAGTGTTGGGAATGACACGATCAACGATCGTCGAGTTCACTATGCTCACAGAGCAGGTGTGCACTATTTCTCAAGGCTATACAATTCACCAGTAATGGTTTGAATAGGTACTAATTCTTGAGATAAGGACTTTACAGGGTCTTCATGGTTCAGAGAAGAGCTGTGACTCGCTAGCTACTAGTAGCAACTCTTGGTTGAGTCAGTCATGGGGCTTGAGTCACGCTTAGGGCACTACGTAGCTACTTAACTAACTTAACTAAATCTTGTTACTAGATTTATTGAGGTTGTGGAAACTATCCAATCAAGCGGGTTGCTGATAGTATGATGGTGCCTAAATATTCCGCAGATTTGTTGGTAAGGGCTTTGAATTTTGGTGTGAGGATTACGTTTAATGCTGCCAACTGCTATTGATATAGATGGAAAACCGTTTCACTTTATTGGCATAGGCGGAATTGGGATGTCTGCGCTTGCCTATGTGTTAGCAAAACGCCATCTTCCAGTGTCTGGTTCAGATACTCGGCTTAATCATATAACTCAACGCCTAGCGGAGGTGGGGGTTCATATCTTTGCTAGCCAGGACTCTAAGAATTTGGATTGGTTCCGACCAGTGGAGCTAGCTCAGTCAAGGCAGCCTGTTGAGGGCACTAAAGCGACAGGATCGACCGTTGCTCTAGAGGTACGGCCTGACGTTATGTCTGAGGGGGTGTCTCGGCTATCACCTGCGGTTAATCGCAGTGCTCCGCAAATTATCTGCTCGACTGCTATTAGTCATACCAACGCTGAATACCAAGCCGCTCGCAGCTTGGGGTATCCTATTTTTCATCGATCGGACGTGTTGGCAGCACTAATTCAGCGCTATCGCAGTGTTGCTGTGGCGGGAACTCACGGCAAAACCACTACTAGCAGCATGATTGGCTATATGATGCTAAAGGCAGGTCTGGATCCAACGATTGTAGTGGGTGGTGAGGTAGAAGCATGGCAAGGCAATGCTAGGGTCGGGCATAGTGATTATCTTGTAGCTGAAGCTGATGAATCGGATGGCTCCCTAGTGAAACATGCTGCCTACATTGGTGTAATTACCAACATTGAGCTGGATCATCCTGATTACTACAGCAGCTTAGATGAAGTGGTTGCTGTGTTTAAGACCTTTGCCCAGCAGTGCCAAATAGTTGTTGGTAGCATTGATTGCCCCACAGTGCGGGATCAAGTGCGGCCCAATATTTCCTACAGCCTATATGCAGATGTAGGTGCTGATTATTACGTAGATCAGGTTACCTACTATGGCGATCGCACGGAAGCTAGGGTTTGGGAGCGTGGCAGCCTCCTAGGAACCTTAGAGCTACAGGTGTTGGGTAAGCACAACTTGAGTAATGCCTTGGCAACAATCGCCGTAGGCCGACAACTGAACCTAGAGTTTGGGACGATCGCAGAAGCACTAGCTAGCTTTACTGGGGCACGACGGCGGTTTGAGCACCGTGGCTATGCCATGGGCATCACCTTTGTAGATGACTATGCTCACCACCCCAGCGAAATTAAAGTGACGCTAGCAGCAGCTCAGTTAGCCCTGAGCCAAAATCGTCAACGGGGCCAAATGTCATCCCGGTTGGTGGCTATTTTTCAACCTCACCGCTATAGTCGCACCCAGGCATTGTTTGACGAGTTTGCCACCGCCTTTGGTGATGCTGATGTGGTTGTAGTCACGGACATCTATAGTGCTGGGGAGCCAAATCCTCATAACCTTAGTGGTCGCCAATTGGCTGATGCTATTGCACAACATCACCCCAATGTTCACTACGTACAATCGGTTATTTCACTGCCGGATATGTTGCCTGGCTTGCTTCAGCCTGGCGATATGGCTTTATTCTTAGGGGCAGGTAATGTCAATCAAGCAATTCCCAAACTGCTGGAATTTTACCAAGAAAACCAAGCCGTAGCCCTAAACTGCGCCTAGACCTGTGTAGGTGTCTAGGTCTTGTTGTTACCCTAGCAGTAGCAATCATGACTATATCCCAAGCTTCTTCTTGTGTTATCAGGGTACCTAATCGCTCTTTTGTGGATTTTATGGTTTCGCGGCCTACCCAGATTCGCCTCGCTGAGGGTAACAGTGTGATTAAGTCTGCACAGCCCTTAGCACCCTTGACTTCCTATCGGGTTGGGGGTAAGGCAGAGTGGTACATAGCCCCACGCAACCTCCAGGATTTGCGTGCCAGTGTGGCTTGGGCGCAGGCAAACCAGTTGCCAATCACGGTTATCGGTGCTGGCTCTAACTTACTGATCAGCGATCGTGGCTTACCAGGATTGGTAATCTGTACCCGCTACTTGCGCTCAGTCACCTTTAATGACGACTTGGGACAAGTGACAGCTAGCGCAGGGGAACCAATCGTTCGTCTAGCTTGGCAAGTAGCTGAGCGGGGCTGGCGCGGTTTGGAATGGGCGGTAGGTATTCCTGGAACTGTAGGTGGAGCAGTGGTCATGAATGCTGGTGCTCATGGTAGCTGCACAGCAGAACATCTAGTAAGTGCGACGGTGCTCTTGCCCAATGGTACGGAACAGGTGATGATGTCAGACTCCTTGGGTTATGACTATCGCACATCTGTATTGCAGGGCAGCGATTGTGTAGTGTTATCGGCTACTTGGCAGTTTCAACCTGGCTTTGACCCGGCTATGGTTCTAGCCGCAACGGAGACCGATCTCAACCAACGGCGGGCAACCCAGCCCTATCACTTGCCGAGTTGTGGCAGTGTGTTTCGCAATCCAGAGCCACAAAAGGCTGCCAAGCTCATTCAAGATTTAGGACTCAAGGGATATGCTATCGGGGGTGCTCAGGTGTCAGAATTACACGCTAATTTCATTGTGAATGTGGGCAATGCTACTGCGGCGGATGTCTACCAGCTCATTGGTTACGTGCAACAGCAAGTGGCTCAGCAGTATGGGATCCAATTACAGCCTGAAGTGAAAATACTGGGTGATTTTTCCTCAGGATGAGACTGTTAGGTGCACGGTGATTATGGCAGCAAGGGTGATCTGTCTAGGAGAAATCTTATGGGACTGTCTGGCAAATCAGCCAGGGGTACCTGTGGAGCAGGTGCAATCTTGGACAGCGTATCCAGGTGGTGCCCCGGCCAATGTGGCCACGGCTCTAGTGAAGTTAGGCACGGCGGCGGCTTTCGTGGGTTGTATTGGCCAGGATGAGGCAGGGGATGGGTTGTTGCAATTGTTGCTGGATTGTCACGTGGAAACAACAGGGGTACAGCGCCATGCTACTGCTCCCACGCGGCAGGTTCTAGTAACCCGATCGCTAGATGGCGATCGCACCTTCGCAGGCTTCAAGAACCATGCCACTACTGAATTTGCTGATACCTACCTCCAAGCTGACCAACTGCCTCTGCCCCTGTTTGAAACCGCAGAGATGCTAGCAATAGGCACCCTAGGACTGGCCTATCCCAGCAGTCGGGCTGCGATCGAGCAGGCACTCGCTCTAGCTGATCGCTATCATCTGAAGGTGCTGATGGATGTCAACTGGCGGCCTGTATTTTGGCCAGACCCGACGATTGCCCCTAACGTTATCCGTCCCCTGCTAAACCATGTTGATTTCCTCAAGGTCACGGTAGAAGAAGCCGACTGGTTGTTCAACACTAGAGAACCCGCCGTGATTACCCACCAACTTGACCACCTAGAAGGGCTGTTGGTCACCGATGGCGATCGTGGCTGCTGGTATAGCATAGTCGGTCACCAGGGTCATATCCCTGCCTTTACCGTCAAGGTTGTAGACACCACGGGTGCAGGAGATGGATTTGTAGCAGGTTTTCTTCACCAACTCTGCCATCGAGGACTTTCCTGTTTGCGAGATGCTACTACGGTGCACCACATTGTTCGTTATGCCAGTGCCGTTGGAGCACTCACCACCACTAGAGCCGGAGCGATCGCTGCCCAACCCACTGCGGCTGAGGTAGATGCATTTTTAGCCACCGCACCATCCGATCCTATTACCTAGAAAAGGCTAGTGAGCAGAACCCCTGACGCTAGTGGCGCAACATCTCAGGCCATTGCCTCCAATACTGCTAATTCTATCGGTTGCAGCATAGAACACAGGCAAGCTAGCGATCGACGGCTAGCTAGCTAAGCACAGCATCGGCTGGTAGAGGATTTTGTTAATGGGGTTTAATCGGGGATTGGTCTAGTGACAAAATCTCATTATCCAAGCCGGTGCCAACCAGAAATCATCGAGCACCTCTCCTGAAGCCGTGAAGTGGATGTGACTCTAAGTGAACGTGGCAATGTCAGGAACGATCAGCCAACTGTCATCAACATTGTGATCAACAATTGTCAAAGGTACAACGCGATTCAAGTAAGGCTACAGCAACGCAACTCCTCCCGGCAATATTGGGGAGGTCTCTATGAACACATCAAAAGTAAGAGGCGCCATTGGCGCTGTATCCTCAGAGAGCCAAGCTCAAGAGCCTGCCTACAATCTTAGCTCAGGCACACCTAACAGTGTTGTGTCAACATCCAGACACTGCTCAGTAAACCGTACTAAGTGGCTAAACCCCTATGGAGCTAAGCGGACTCGAACCGCTGACCCCTGCAATGCCATTGCAGTGCTCTACCAACTGAGCTATAACCCCTCAAGCACTCGAAAGTGCATTAACTATAATGCCTTGTTGCTTTGCTGTTCGTCAAGCAGGAGTTGTCGATTGAACTGGGGATAAACGACTCGCCGCAGTCTGAAGAATAGTTTGTAAGACTGCTACATGGCGATTTTGTTGGAAGACAGCTTGTAGGCGCTGGCTGAGAGCTGCGATTGTCAAGGGATTTTCTGCCCGCAAATTCACTACTAGGCTTTGGTCTTGGAAATAGTCCATCAAACTTAAGCCTGCTAGGCGTGTGAGGTAGGCAGCGCTAGCCCCTTGCAGCAACCCACCCACTACAAATGTTGCAGCATTACTCTTTAGCAAGTTCCCTAGCAACTGAGTGGACAGTTCTACCAGGCCTAGCTTGACAAGTAGGGATGCTAAGGTTGTGGCTACGACCTGTGCTTGCTGTAGGGATAGGTGTTGTTGATAAATAGCACTTAAATCTAGTACCAACTGGGCAGTGATGGCTCCTGTTGCTAGCAAATCTAGAGCTGGAACCGGGTTGGCGAAGGCAGCAGCAGCGGCTATCCATTGATAGTTGTCTAGCAGGGGCAAAGCTCGATCGCGCCGTACTTGGTTAAGGGCCGTCTGAGCTTCTTGGTGGAGTGCTAGCGCAGACCTGACAACCGTTGCCCATACTAGCAGGTTGTTGTCTTGGGTCAACAGAGCTTGTAAGCGCTGTGTCAAACCATGCAAGTCTGGAGTCGGAGTTTCTAGCCATTCATCGATAGAGCCATCTGGTTGATAACGCCGTACTTTCAGGGGGTTGGGTTTGGCTGCGATTGCAATAACATCCTCAGCTTGGGGAACAGGTAGCGGATAAGGAGTTGCCGTTGGTTGCTGCTGAGCTAGTTGCACAATGTAGTGCTGCAAGCGATCGATGAGCAAGGGCCGATCGTTAGGCAAGTATTGATCGCACTTATTCAGCACAAGCAGCACCCGTTGATGAGTGGCCACAAGTTCTTGCAGTACTCGATGTTCCGAGGCTGTCAAATCACCAGTGGTTAAGAATAGCGTTAAATCAGCAACAAAATTGCCAATTAATGGCTGATCACCATTGCCTTGGGTGATGGAAGCTGGAATCTCTTGCAATACTAGTCGTCGAGGGCTAGCAAACGTTTGGGGAGAAGCTAGGAGTGAAATCAGCGTGGACTTACCACTGCCTTTGCTGCCCATGACAGCAATCCCAATGGTTGTGCGATCGCAGTCTGTTGTCAATGCTGTAAGCCGATTACGTAGGGCTAAGACTAACGGGTTGAAATCAGGCCGGCTAGCAGTCGGTAGCAACTCAAGCTCAGCAGTGAGTGTATTCACCACGGCAGTGACACGGGTCAAGGCCTGCTCGACTAGTTCCCTGGTGAGTTGTGGGGCGATCGATGCTGGCACCACAGAGTTTTTCTGCCGTTGCCATAGCCATACGCCGGTACCTGTGGCAATCGCAGTCAACACAGCCACTCCACCCACCTCTAACAAGGAATGGTGGATCCAATCCAACAGCCACAGGCCTACACTCAAGCTTACACCCCCCATCAACAGGGGTCGTCTCATTACGCTAC
>JANWZG010000090.1 GCA_025054735.1 Cyanobacteriota bacterium
GGTTACATAGCCTACGATTTCCGTAACACGGGTCGGAGTTCATTCAACCAAATCGGCGTTGGTCTAGAGTTTCTCTCTCCTACCTTTGATGCTCGAATTAATGGCTACTTCCCTGTTGGGGCAACCCGTAACCAGGTGGCTACATCCACGGCTGGTGGTTTTGCCTTTGTAGGCAACTCCCTTGTGCTCAGCGGCCTCCGCCAGTTTGAAACGGCTGCAACCGTAGTTGATGCTGAAGTAGGGCGTGAAATTGTTCCCATTGGTAGTAATGGTTCGTTACGTGCCTATGCAGGTACCTATCTCATTAGTGCCCAAGGNAGTCCAACGGTTGTTGGGGTTAAAGGTAGGGTAGAAGCCTTGCCCAGCGACTTTTTCAATGTTGGTGTTTCCGTGCAGAACGATGGCTTGTTTGATACCAGGGTAGTGTTTACGGTTGGGGCTAGTTTCCCTGGAACGTCACCTCAGGGCGGTAATGTTCCCCCATCAAGCGCCTTAAACCGCATTGCTGAGAATGTTGGTAGGCAGTCGGCAATCATTGTGGCTGATCCTACAGTATCTGGACAGACAGAGGTGACCACAGAGTTAGCTCGTAACCCCAATGGAGTGCCCTATCGGTTCCTACACGTGCGGCAAGGGGCAGGTGGTAATGGCACGAACGAGAATCCATTCACCTCTGTTCAGGCTGCCTTAGCCAATGATGCTTCTGGAGATATCATCTATGTGCGTGGCTCTGGAACTGAGAGTTTTGACCCTTCTCTAGACGCTGGTGTTAGCTTGCTCTTTAGTCGTGTTGAGCAACGCCTGCCCCTATTTGGGGGTGGCACTGTAGTCTTACCTGGCTCGAACAATGCAGCCGATGTTTATACCATCAACGCTACAGGTAGCCTTGATGTGGGCAGTAACTCTGTTGTGAGCGGACTCATCCTTACTCCAGGAGCAAACATACCGGGTATTACGGCTACGGGTGCTAGTAATGTTGACTTGAACAGAAATACTATTACAACGACAGGGGCACGGGGCATTAATTTACAGAATGCTACTGGTACTGTAACGATCGCCAACAACACAGTCAACTCGACAGGTGTCGGGGTTGATGCCATCTCAGTTAGTAACAACTCAGGTAATGTGAATCTTAACGTCACTAGTAATACTGCCACTGCGGGCAATAACGGCATTAATGTAGTGCTATCGGGCACTGCTACAGGGGGTGGCACAATCTCCAACAATACGGCGAACAACAGTGTTAGTGCTGGCATTTTCTTGCAAGTAGACACCCCTGATGCGTCCGCAGAGAGGGTCTTTACAATTGCTAATAACACTGTTACCAACAACGGCACAGGCCCCTCGTTTGCTCCCGGTATTCAAGTAGAGGCGCTGAATAACGCTCGTCTCAGGGTGACGATCGACTCCAATGTTGTCACAGGTAATGCCGATGGTGGCGTTGGTCTATTCACCTCTGGTGCGGGAACGGCAACTCTGTTTTCCCGAGTTCGCCTGAATACGATTACGGGTAACGGTGGATTAATCGGTGACTTAAACACCAATATTGTTGTGGGTGGCAATAACACTAGATTGTGTATTCAGCCTAACAATAATACTATTGGCACCTTTAATCGACAAAATAATGCAGGTGGTGCTGCCGTCATTCAAGTAGAAGGCCCATTACCAGGAACGAATACGATCACCTCGCTGCCAGCTCCAATTGGTACTGTGAATACCGTTGCAGCAGGTACTTGTGGTTTCTAGGGGCAGGGTTGTTAACCTAGCTAATCATGAGCGGAATTGTTGGTATTGTGCACTTCAACCAGACCGCGGTTGATCGGGATCTGCTCTCTAGAATGACCAAATTCTTGAGCTATCAGGGGCCTGATGGTTGCTACATTTGGTCTGAGGGCAACGTTGGTATGGGTTATGCTTTACTGTGCACAACTGCTAACAGCTCTGGGGGGCATCAACCCTATAGCTTGAGTAAAACTGTCTGGGCAGTAGCAGATATTCGTTTGGACGCTCGTGATGATTTAGCCCGATCGCTAGAGGCAAAAGGTTGCCCTATCTCTGCCAATGCTTCAGACATTGAATTACTGCTCTGGGCCTATCAAGTTTGGGGACAAACGTGTGTTCAGCATTTGCAAGGAGACTTCGCCTTTGCTATATGGGATGCTTCCCGTCAGCAGTTGTTTTGTGGCCGTGATCACTTTGGTATCAAGTTGTTTTATTACACCCGTGTTGGGGATCGCCTAATTTTTAGCAACAATCTTAACTGCCTGCGCCAACATCCTTTAGTCTCTAGCACCCTCAACGATGTGGCGATCGTCGATTTTCTCTTGTTTGAGGTTAACTACAACCCTGAGACCACCGTCTTTGCTGATATTAAGCGATTGCCACCTGCCCACACGTTAGTCTGTTCCGATGGCAACCAAGTTCAGTCGAGCTATTGGGTTTTGCCGACAGATGGTTGTATCCGCTACAGTCACGAGCATGACTATGTTGAGCACTTTCGGTGGCTGATGCAGCAAGCCATTGCTGAGCGGTTAACGACTAACCGAGTTGGCATCTTAATGAGTGGTGGTTTAGACTCAACTGCAATTGCGGCCATCGCTAGACAACTATCCCGTAGTGCTTCTCAGTCGATCGATTTACAGGCGTATACCATCGTCTGTGAAACAATCATGCCCGATCAAGAAAAAACTTACGCTGAGTTGGCGGCCCAATACTTGGGAATACCTATTCACTACCTGGTTGGGGACAGCTATACCCTGATGCAGGGGTGGGATCATCCAAAATCTCGTCGCCCTGAACCCAGCGCCCAAGTTTTTCCATCCCTGCTGAATGATGTTCTTAGTCGTGCAGTTTCACACTCGCCTGTCCTGCTTGCAGGCTATGGGGGAGACCCTGTATTGTTACCCTCTAGTGCCTATGCTTTGCGTTTACTGAGGGCAGGAAAGCTAGGTAGTCTCATAGCAGGTATCTGGCAGTACTGGTGCTGGAATCGACGATTACCTCCGATCGGGATCCGTACCCAAGTGAAAAAACTACTGTCTAGACCACCCCGCTCCCAGTCATGGACATGTCCTCGATGGCTGAATCCTACCCTGGTTACTCGGTTAAACCTGGCTGAGCGTTACCAGTCGTTATCACTGGCACATCAAAAGGATTTGGTTCATCCCACTCGGCAAGAGGCTTATCGCAATCTGCGATCGCCGACGCTAACGTCGATTTTTGAGACCTATGATCCTGGGATCACAGGTTATCCTGTGGAAGTGCGGTATCCTTACCTTGATTTGAGGCTTGTCAACTACCTGTTGGCAATTCCTCCCCTGCCCTGGTTTGTGCATAAGCAACTTTTGCGTCGAGCAATGGTAGGCTTATTGCCCGACCCTGTGCGTCTTCGCCCTAAAGCACCGTTGGCAGGAGATCCGGTTGCTGTACTCTGGCAGCATCCAAGCTCGCAATGGCTAGATCAAATCGGGTATCATACCCGCATGAGTGATTATGTTGACGTAGATTTCATTGCATCCTTTGGTGCAAATTGTGAATCATCTCGCATAAAATTGCGTCTGTTTAGTTTATCGCAGTGGTTTAGTTACGCTAATTTGTCAAACTCTTAGTTACGCTAATTTGTCAAACTCTGGAGAAGTCCTATGCAATTAAACAACACCGTCATTTCCACTAAAAAGCCCTATCATCAACCGACCCTAGTCACCCATGGCCATATCCGTGAATTGACCAAGGCAACCAATCAGGGTACAGCGTTTGATGCTTTTCCGATACTACCTACGCCTAACAACCGCTCAATTATTTAGAACTGCTAGATAGGGTTATCACTGGCTAATGGTAATAGGGTTTTTGTGCGGTTTACCTATCTTGTCTATGGTCTCTGTCTTAATGCAAGCGAGTTGTTACCGGGCTTAGTGCCCGTGGAAGGTGAGTGTTGGGGGTTGATGGTCAAACTCAACCTGGGGGCTGTTCCATCTCTTCTAGATCAAGCCGATATTGAAGAGGTAACACGGTATTATATCAGCACTGCTCAACAAGCTGGAGAACCGTCCTTAGTTATTAATCGTGTTGGTGATGGCTATATCCACCTGCGGTATGCCGATGGTACTCAGTTTGTGCTGCATCCTGAGCGATGTGAAATTTGGGCAACCTGGACAGGCCAATCAACCTTAGAAGATACAACCATGTATCTGTTGGGGCCGGTGTTAGGGTTTTTCTTAAGACTACAGGGTATAATCTGTTTGCATGGCAGCGCGATCGCCGTCGATGGTCATGCGCTAGCTATTCTTGGTAAGCCAGGTGCTGGTAAGTCAACAACAGCAGCAGCCTTAGCGGTCAGGGGCTATCCAGTGTTATCTGATGATATTACTGCTCTGAGTATCCTCCACGGGCAGTTCTATGTTCAGCCTGCCTATCCATACCTAAAGTTATGGTCGCCGTCTGTAGAGGCTCTGTATGGCAGCACCGATGCCCTGCCGTGGTTAACGCCCACGTGGAACAAGCAGTATCTAAATCTCAACCAATCAGGCTATCACTATCAGGCCGAACCATTGCCCCTTGGTGGCATCTATGTCTTGAACGCTCGGTCAGCGGATCCATCTGCACCTTGGATTGAGCCAATACCTAAATCTTCCGGGCTAATTGAGTTAATTGCAAATACCTATGCATCTAAATTGCTAGGTCGGGAGTTACGGGCAAGGGAGTTTGAGACCCTTAGCCAAGTTGCAGCACTGGTGCCCATACGTAAGGTAACCCCTCATGCAGAGTTTTCCTATCTGTCAGCACTATGTGACAGCATCGTGGAGGACTTTCGGTTGCTGATAGGATGACAGCATATCACAAATCCACTGCTCCACGCGATCGCCCATAGCCTGCTGAGAGAATTCCTGCTCGGCTTGGCGACGACAAGCCCTACGATCGAGGTCATCAATATGCAGAATAGCCTCCACGAGGCCAGCCACATTATCTGGTTCCACTAGCCAGCCTGTTTTGCCCTCTTGGATAATTTCTGCGGGGCCACCTCGTCGATAGGCAATCACTGGCACCCCACAAGCTAAGCTCTCAATCACCACATTGCCAAATGCCTCAACCCAGCGCGGAGTTACTAACAGGGCACGGGCTTGGCGCAACTGTTGTTGAAGTGCAGCAGTCGAAAGAAAACCCTGATAGGCAGCGATCGCCGAAGGATAGGTTTGGCAGAGCTGTTGCCAGTATTCGGGATCTGCAATTGCTCCCATAATTTTGAGGGGAATGCCAACATGCTCTGAGGCCGCAAGGGCATCTTCCAAGGCCTTTTCTGGAGCAATGCGCCCCACCCACGCCAAGTAGGATTGGGGATGAGCACAAAAATCATAGAGGGACAGGTCAATGCCATTACCAAGGCAACGACATTGCTGAGCGAAGGGAAAGGTAGCCGCTTGGGTGCGACTGTGAACTGCGATCGTCCCTGGAAATAGGCTAGCTATCTGTCCAATTACCCGATCCATAGCCTCAGAGAGGGATCCCATACTGACGAGATGACCGATCGGACGTTGTAAAAAGGGAGTCAGGTAAAAGGGCAACCAGTCGTAGGCAAAATTGAGGATTAGATCATAGTCTAACTGCACGCTGCGAATGTAGTCCCACATGGCAGCAATCACTGGTTCAGCAGGCATGACGATCGCAGCATCTCGTCCTTGGCTTTGGGCAGTTTCTTGGAGAGCACCCGACACCTGCACAACTGGCACCCCCTCTAGGCATGAACCAGACGGAGCCACTACTTGCACATGATGACCACGCTGCAACAACTCAGTGGCTATGTTTTTCAGGGTTAGCTCTACACCACCGCCTAGCCCACTTCCCAGCGGCCCAACCGAGGTAGAAGCAAATAGTAACCGATGCTTAGCCAATGCTGTAGACCTATTGGCGATTGCGAGCTTCTTGGCTGTTAGCAATCTCGTTGCGAATTTGGTTCAACGACCAACCAAACTCTAGATTGCGCTGGTAGCCATATAACCCACTGGCATCGGCTTCGCGGCCTAGCACTTCGCGATAGATTCGCCGGATTGCCTCAGTTGCTTCATTGCTGTTGGCTAGTTCACGCCGGATATCCGATAGGGAACGTCCACTCTGAAGCTGATAAGCATAGGCACGCAGGCTGTTAAAGTCACCATCTCGCCCTAGAATATCGCGATAAAGCTGGTTGATACGCTCGTAGGCCTGACGCTCACTGTACTGACTGCCACTGTTCCAGCCACCACCGCCATAGTACCGATCAATTTCAGATCGGGTCGCGGGCCTGCCGCAGGCTACTTGACCTGTGCGTTCATCGACAACACAGGTACGGCTCTGGGCAACCACCGGAGCAGCGATCGCTGAGGCCATCATCACTGTCGCAACTGCTAAGCAACCTCGCTTGAAATTCCGTGTGACTATGGTTTCCATAGGTATCACCTATTACTAATATAAGCATGTATAGACAGCATTGATTATGTGGTGCTAAACCATTACTGCTACTCAGCATAGACCAGCAACGATGGCCATAAGTTCCCCAGTGAATTTTAGGCTCAGCTAGTCGCTTCTACAGGCCGCGATGGGGCAGATGCAGCAACAGTTGTTGATTGTTCTTCTACTTGAACCAACTCAATGTGATTAAGCAAGGTAGTGACGAAGGCAAACAAAAGAAATGGTAATGACAGAACCAGCACTAGGCCAACCATAGCCAATGCATAGATGGGGCGACTGGCTCCCAAGAGCGCCATTGCTGCTGCTAATGTTACAAAAATCACTACCAACCACGCCATAATCTGACCATAGATATCCCCAAATGACAGGGTGCAAGCAACGCGATATTTTTGCATGTTAAGCATGGGATACCTCGCTCCAATTAGTTCTAGGGTTTATGTTGAGTGCTTAAAACATTAGAGTAAAGGTTTACAGCGAATTTCGGTGAATTCTCAATCCTTTTTCAAAACTCGCAATATTGCTTCAAATTTTCTACCGCTGGCAAGATAGCCATAGGCTCAGCAAAGAGCACCTAAAAGTCTCAGTTATCTAGGCGTGGCAGAGTGCAGGGCTAAGTTGCTGTTCACACTGCGATCGCTCAGCGGCTGAGAGGTCAGCATCGTTTACGTCTCGTCGTAATACCATGCCGTTGTGACCCGTGAGGAAGCGGGGTAACTCGTTAAAGGCGATCGGCTTCAGCGTTACCATGTCATAGGTAGTGTAGGTAGTCAGCTCTGGGGAGTCAAATTTAACATCCAACACAGTAATGGACTTGCGTGGAGGGGTGCCATCGACCAGGGGGCGTGGCCCAGACCCAAGAATACCCATGTGTAGCAATTGTAACTTACCTTTGTGGGCTGGATAGTAGGAATGGTGATGACCGCTGATGTAGGTATGGACATTATATTTTTCCAGCATGGCCTGGAGCTTGCTAGTGTTTTCCATGACTTCTGCGGGTTCATCCCGCCCGATCGCCACCGCATACAGAGGTAGGTGTCCTAACAAGATGCGCATCTTAGCTGCTTGGGCTTTTTCACTGGCTAGGGCCTGTTCTACCCAAGCTAATTTGTCATCGGGGATGTGGTTAGAGGAGCCATCCCAGGTCAAGAAAAAGATGTCCTTATACTCAAAGGTAAAGTAAAAGGGAAACTCATACTTGTCGATAAATTGCACGCCGGGGTCGTGGGCAGGGTCTTGCCAATAGGCTTTAGCTACATCGCGTTCTCGTTGAAAGAGAAAATTCCCAGTTACACCCAGAGCACTGGAGGCATCATGGTTGCCGATCGTGAAGCCATAGGGCAACTTCATCTGGCGCAGACGGGCAGCTACACGATCATCAAAAGCAGCCCACATGGCTCTCAGACGGTCTTCCGTCAATGTTGGATCTTGCCCTGCCACCATATCCCCGCTGCATAGCACCATATCTGGTTGCCAGAAGGGAATCAGGCTAATGCCCCTATCAACTTCAGGATCGTAGTCAGTGGATCCATAGACACTATTGAGATCGCTGATGACAACAAAGCGAACATCCCCACGGGGAGGATTAACCAAGCCACCAACACTGTCTACGATCGCCTTAGTTTCTGGTGGCAGCGGAGCCTGAGCAGTTGTTGTGGGTACCACAGGCTTAGACTGAGGCTGAGAACCTGTCGGTAACTGGGGTGATGGGGCAGACTGACAGGCATGGAGAGCCAGCGCTAGATATAACCCAACGATCGCTACGATACACATCCGGAGAAGGTGCCAACCGCGCATAGGAATCATACCGAGTAGAGGTTAGTGAGTTTTCCCCATTAAGATACCAGCTACAGGCAAGTTCTAATAACAAACCACACAATTGTCAGAACCCTTCTAAGGGATAGTGACTATTGCCTAGAACAGCGTCATATTGGTCAGGGTGACATTGCTGGATGGCACATCCACCGTCAGGTGTTGGAGAGCAGGGCTGTCGATCGTGAAGTTAGAGAAACGAATCGGCACGGGGCTAGCCTGCACCCGAATGCCAAAGTTAGCTCCACCTGTCGTCACGATGTTGCCTGCCGTTGGCTCAATATTCACCGTCCCGGCGGTAGCATTGTTCAAGAAAATGCCGTCACCTGTGGGGTTGGTAATGGAAATGGGACTAGTGATGTTAACGGTGCCCGTAACGCCATTTAATGCCATACCCTCGACGATCGAATTTGTGCTGGTAATCTGACCGCCTGTGATGCTGATGTTTTGAGATGTGGTGGCGATTAGGGCGGCATCGTTAGTGCCAATCAGGTTGCTATCGGCAATGGTGACATTGTTGGTGGCGTTTAAGTTAACTGCCCCAAACCCGGTACCAGCAGGGGCACTGTTGATAGTGCTGTTACGAATTGTGACCGTAGGTACCGTAATAGCAGCCACTCCGGCTGTGCCTGGATTCGTGACGGTTACCCCTTCAACCGTCAGGCTAGTACCATTTTGCATGTCCACCCCAGAGAAGACAGTGGTGTCGATCGTGCTGTTACGTACCGCAAGATTGCCAGAGTTGACGGCCACGACCCCATTGGCACCAGCATTTTGAATTTGGAAGCCATCCAAATTCACCGTGCCTGGGCTGTTTTGCACCAGCACACCCTCCACCCCGGTGTTTGTAATCTGAGCGGGACTGCCTGTAATATTCACGGTGCCTGCTGTGTTCTGGATGGTGATGCCATCTGCGGCGGGGGTATCAATTGTAATGGGGCTATTAATGGTGGCAGTGCCATCTACAGTGTCCAAGATCATGCCACTCGTTGGGGAGCCAGTGCTATTGATCTGTCCGCCCGTCACATTCAGATTTTGGATGCTAACGGCGACTAGGGCTGGCGAGCCATTGCCCTGGAGCACCGTGTTGAGTACGTTAACCGTGCCCGGAGCTGTAGCAATGTTCAATGCAGGGGCACCCCCAGAACCTGTGACTTGATTGTCGGTAATATTAGCCGTCCCAGCTAGGTTAGTCAGGTTGATGCCAGGGACATTGGTGCCTGTGATCTGGTTGTTGATGAGGTTGGCGGTGCCAGAAACCGCATCTAGATTAATGGCAGCGGTGGTGTCGCTGGCGATCGTATTGTCTCGAATTAGCACATTTGTTACCCCAGTTGCCGTAACACCGGGTGCCCCAGCCACATTGACATTAAACCCAGATAGGGTGGTATCGTTGCTCATGGTCACCGTGCCATTAACAGGGGGTGCAATGCCAGCCCCACGCAAAAACGGTGCCTCTAGCTGAATGTTGTTAACCTCAACGGCATTAATAGGCACTTGGCTCTGGGTAGACAGCACCGCTACTTGGGCCGGGATCGTGAAGGCACCAGTGGCAGGGGCACCCGCATTGGCTAGCACAAACACTATATCCCCAGCCGTTGCACTAGCCACCGCTGTGGCGGTATCTGTGAAGGGGGATGCCTCTGTGCCGTTGCCACCTGCGCCGCCAGTTTGATTCACCAGCAACAGACGCAGAGGGTTGCCTGTAATTGGGCTAGTAGCTAGTACCTGGTCATCGTTCCGTTGACCGGTGATGGTTGGGTCTGCGACATGGATGGCGTGCTGACGGGCAATGCTCTCTCCTAGGCGATCGATCCCCCGCAGTTTGGGCAGGGTATTGCGGTTGGGACTGTTGGTGTAGGCAGAACCAGGGAACGTAAGACCGATGGTAAAGGCAGCGCGGGTGTTGTAAAGCCCGTCATATTGCAAAGACACTCCCAGGTTGAGGAAGTCCGTAGGCAAGGCTTCTAGTCTACCCTTAATGCCAACTGCACTGGGGCTACCGGGCGGACTCAGGTAATACAAGCCACCATAGGCGCGCAACGTACCCCGATCGCCCAGGGCAGCGATTTTACCGCCAGCTTCTAGGTCAACGGCAGTGGCAGCCGCCTCAAACTCTTGGCGACGATCTAGCAAGAGGTTGGTGCCAATCCCTGGGGCAGGAATGAACTGGGAGGTACCCGGAAAAATTTCAGCCACTCGATTCCGGGTATTGCCCACGGGAATATAGACATTTAGCCGCGCATCCACATCCCCTAGGGTCTCAAACCCCAAGCCAATCTGGTTGAAGAAGCTGCGTCCAGTATTACGGGTGTCGTAGGCGATGTAACCACCATAGGTACGATCGCCACTGGGGCTATAGACTCGGTGCCCTAGTAGAATGTTGGTGCCTAGGGCACCATTCTGTTGCACCAGCAAGCGACCTTCTAAAAAGGTGATGGAATTCCCAGGGGTTTGTCCTAAGGGTGCAAAGCCTTCAACCCCAAAATAGCCATACTCATGACCAGTATTGGCACTGTTATAGCGAACGCCTAACCGAGGCGCGATGACATAGGTAGGGGTTGGTTGGGGTGCTGGAGAAGATGTGGTGCTGGTTTGGACGATCGCTAGCGGTGAGGAAGCGTCTATACCTGGCGGTGGAACAGTCACCCAGGATGGATTGGCCGGGGGTACCGTATTATCACCACTCGGTAACATGTCGTTAGGTGGTGTAGCAGGAGCAGGCACTGTAACTTCGGCTGGACGAGATGGCCGGGGTGAACTAGCCGGACGGCGAGGGGTTTGAGCTAGCTCACTAGAGGCATAC
>JANWZG010000091.1 GCA_025054735.1 Cyanobacteriota bacterium
CTGATTTCAGCGGGCATGGGGGCGGGTGCAATTTTACGGCTAAGCAATTTAGACATGGAACGGAACCTCCGATGGTGATGATGAATGGCATAACGTGAGTAAATGGCAGTGATATAGCGAACACAATCGTTAGCAGTGGATGGGTATGATCCACAGTATTCATGCTGATCGCAGATAACGATCAGCCAAACTGTGATGTCGGCACGCCCAGCCTAGGGTCAGTTTGGAAGTCAAACCGTTGCACAGGACTAATCACAAGGGGGCATTAGTAGCAGCAAAAAGCAGCAACTACTGTCATCGCCTGCCTAACCCAGCGATTGCCCCATCATCAGTAGCTATGCAAAAGCCTGCAAACTCTCTCAGAAGTGATCAACCTCGACTGTGCACTTGTCTATTGACAACCAGCCGCAAGCATCCACTAGCGATTCACGTAAAATTACAATTCTCCACAAACGGAGACTGACCGACCCAGTCTGTGTTATCTAGCAACTACCCATGTCACCATGGTGCTCAACACGCTAGCAAAGCACAAACCTAGCAGTTACAGGCCGGTCAAACCATACTCGGCGGTTCACACCCGTCTACCACAGACAAGGCAGGATTACATTGTCGCCGCTTTTTCAACTTCATCTCCAGATACCACATGGGCATCCAGGGGTATCCAGTCACAGCAAAGAATTTCAATGCCAGCAACCTTTAGTAACATGACAATTTCACTCTAGTCTAAACACTCTCCGTTTGTCCAGCGTGGATACTTCAGGGTACTCTGGATAGTGGAAAATTTTTAACGAAAAGGTCACGATCCCTATGTTGTCTCGTGGTATTCGTTTGCTGTTGATAGTTTGCTTGTCGGTTCTATTGTGGTCAGGTGTTGTTACTGCTGCCTATGCTATGGGAGGAACCCTGCCACCCTTGAATCAACCTGCGCCAGTGTTTACCCTGCCCACCAACTCTGGTGATGGGGATATATCGCTAACGGACTATCGGGGTAAGTGGGTTGTGTTGTATTTCTATCCAAAAGATTTCACCGCTGGCTGCACGATCGAAGCCCAGCGATTCCAGAGAGACTTGCCAGAGTATCTAGCTCGCAATACTCAGATTTTGGGAGTCAGTGCCGATTCGATCGACTCCCACGCCGAGTTTTGTGATGCTGAAGGGCTAAAATTTCCGCTACTTGCTGATGTAGACGGCAGTGTGAGCAAGGCCTATGGTTCTTGGATGGGGTTTGTATCTGCTCGCCATACGTTCATCATTGACCCAGAGGGAATAATTCGAGAAGAATTTGTGGGTGTGCGTCCAACCACCCACAGCGCTGAAGTGCTGGCACGCTTGGATGAGCTGCAAAAAGCGACTTAAAAGCAGTCTTAAACCGGTGTGTCTGCCACTTCTGAAAGCGGCTACCTGTGGGTTACACGGGTACGCTTTCCGCTACTATTAAAAAATGACTAAGTTTGATGGTATGCTAACTGCCCGTGGTGTTAGCAAGCGCCACAAGCTGTAAGCTTGCTATGTCGGTTTTGCGTTTTAAAGGATTGAATAGCTGTGACTCAAGAAGAAATTTTTAGCAAAGTCCAAAAGATTGTGGCAGAGCAACTAGGTGTGGACGCAGGGGAAGTGAAGCCTGAGGCAAGTTTTGCCAATGACCTAGGTGCTGACTCTCTAGACACGGTTGAATTGGTAATGGCCTTGGAGGAAGAGTTTAACGTTGAGATTCCTGACGAATCTGCTGAGGGCATCACGACGGTTCAAGATGCAGTGAACTTTATTAAAGAAAAAGTAGCCGCTTAAGTTGAGCGACTAAGGCTGTTTGTCGATGTTTGTAGCCGACCATGACGAATACTGTTGATGAGCGATCGCCCCTGAAACGTGTAGTAGTGACGGGGCTGGGGGCCATTACCCCCATTGGCAATACGACTGATGACTACTGGCAGGGGTTGTTGAGTGGTCGTAACGGCGTAGGTATGATTACCCAATTTGACGCTGATAAGCATGATTGTCGTATTGCTGCCGAGGTAAAAGGTTTTGATCCCCACGATTACATGGATCGTAAAGAAGCAAAGCGCATGGATCGGTTTGCCCAGTTTGGGGTGGCTGCTAGTTTGCAGGCCATTGCAGATGCTCGGCTTGTGATTAATGACTTGAATGCTGAGCAGGTAGGAGTCATGTTGGGGACTGGCATTGGTGG
Organism: Cyanobacteriota bacterium; assembly: GCA_025054735.1. Lineage (NCBI taxonomy): Bacteria > Bacillati > Cyanobacteriota > Cyanobacteriota bacterium. Next base: position 2,186 of record JANWZG010000091.1, read on the forward strand.
TCTACGAGTTCTAGAAGAACAACACACCGTCTACGTTGAGCGTGGCCCCGATCGGTGCAGTCCCTTTATGATTCCCATGATGATTGCCAACATGGCAGCCGGACTAACGGCGATTCATACCGGAGCCAAGGGGCCTAATTCCTGTTCGGTGACAGCCTGTGCTGCTGGGTCGAATGCCATTGGTGACGCATTTCGATTAATTCAGCGCGGCTATGCCCAAGCCATGATCTGTGGAGGCACAGAGTCAGCCGTGACTCCCTTGGCACTGGCAGGTTTTGCGGCTTGTAAGGCGTTGTCCTTGCGTAACGATGATCCTAGCCGTGCTAGCCGTCCCTTTGACCGCGATCGAGATGGATTCGTGATTGGCGAAGGCTCTGGCATCCTCATTCTAGAAGAATTGGGATATGCCCTCAGTCGAGGTGCCAAGATTTATGCTGAACTGGTTGGCTATGGTATGACCTGTGATGCTTACCACATGACCGGGCAACTTCCTGGTGGTCCGCAGGCCGCTAGAGCCATGTCCTTAGCCCTTAAAGATGCAAACCTGACACCAGATCAGGTAAGTTATATCAATGCTCACGGTACCAGTACGCCGCTGAATGATCCTACAGAAACGGCTGCCATTAAGAAAGTTTTGGGGGATCATGCCTACAAGGTTGCTGTGAGTTCGACAAAATCCATGACAGGCCATCTGCTGGGTGGTGCAGGTGGCATTGAGGCAGTAGCGACAGCGCTGGCTGTCTTCCATGACCAGGTACCACCGACGATTAACCTAGAAAATCCGGATCCAGACTGTGACTTAGACTATGTACCCCATCAGAGCCGATCGCTGCCTGTGGAAGTGGCACTTTCCAACTCCTTTGGCTTTGGTGGTCACAATGTAACACTGGCATTCAAAAAGTATCGAGGCTAAGAGTAGCAAGTTCCCTTGGGTGTGGCATCAGAGTAAGCTAGCTGTATCAGATTGATTAGCTGCTATGTCAGCATTGAGGTCATCACTGCTTTTTTGCTGCCATTGGTTGGCAACTGGGAAGTTTGACAATTTAACTCCAGAGGATATGCTGGCTCGGTGTGAACACTATTGGCGTTATCGAGTAGTGCTAGAGGATCTGGGCGAAGAGGAAGGGAATTGTAGCACCTGGAAGGTGCCTACATGGTTAAGATTGCTAAGATTTCTTGCATCATCCAGCAGGGCAGCTAGACAACAGTATCTAGTCCGTCATGCCCGAAAAATCTTCGGCAGCAGTCAGGGCTAAGTCGGAGAAGATAGTGGAGACGATGCGATCCCTTAGATGGTAAGCTGTTAAGCGTTTAGCTTACGACGTTCCTCCCACGCAGGATGATCAGCCATGACAACAACTGCTTTCCCGATCGACCTTAGTGCCTATCAAACAATAACTCTGGATCCAACGATTCCAACCTTGACGGATGAGCAACGGGCAGCTTTGCAAGCTAACATTCAGCTTTGTCGAGATGCGATTGTCTTCTTTACCGCTACGGGTGCGGCTAAGGGTGTAGGTGGTCACACAGGTGGCCCCTACGATACAGTGCCTGAAGTGGTGATCATGGATGCGTTATTTCGAGGCAACCCTGACAAGTTTGTACCGATATTTTTTGATGAAGCCGGACATCGCGTCGGAACTCAGTATTTGATGGCAGCGATCTACGGCGACTTACCTGCGGAGCAACTGACTCGCTACCGTGAAGCCCACTCCAAACTGCCAGGGCACCCCGAACTTGGCTTGACACCAGGGGTGAAGTTTAGCTCTGGCCGCTTGGGGCACATGTGGCCCTATGTCAACGGTGTAGCTATGGCTAATCCTGGTAAGGTCGTGTTCTGTCTGGGATCCGATGGCTCTCAGCAGGAAGGAAACGATGCTGAAGCAGCACGTCTGGCAGTTGCTCAGCACTTGAATGTGAAGCTGATTATTGATGACAACGATGTGACCATTGCTGGACACCCCTCTAAGTATCTCCCCGGTTTCACAGTCACTAAAACCCTAGAGGGCCATGGTGTTAAGGTGTTGGAAGGGGATGGCGAAGATTTGGATGGGCTGTATGCCCGCATCTGTGAAGCGGTGAATACCCCTGGCACAGTAGCCGTTGTCAATAAGCGTCCTATGTGTGTTGGCATTGAAGGCTTAGAAGGCTCTAACCACGGGCATGATGTGATTTCTGTGGAAAAGGCGATCGCCTACCTAGAAAAGCGTGGCCGCACAGATGCTGTTACCTTCTTGAAGGGCATTACTAAACCCAAGCAGGACTACACCTTTCTGGGGTCAGGGGACAAATGGGGATCTAACCGCAACGTCTTTGGGGATGCAGTCGTGGGTATTTTGGGCAAGATGTCCGAAGCGGAGCGCAAAGAGAAAGTAATGGTCATCGATAGCGATCTGGAAGGCTCCTGTGGCTTGAAGAAGATTCACGATGCTCATCCAGAAGTCTTTGTTCCTTCTGGGATCATGGAGCGAGGCAACCTCTCAGCAGCGGCCGGCTTTGGCATGGAAAAGGGTAAGCAGGGCATTTTTGCTACCTTTGCCGCTTTCCTAGAGATGTGTATTTCTGAAATCACCATGGCACGGCTTAACTACTCCAACCTGCTCTGCCATTTCTCCCACTCTGGTATTGACGACATGGCAGATAATACCTGCCATTTTGGGTTAAACAACTTCTTTGCTGATAACGGGCTGGATGATGGCTATGACACCAAGCTTTACTTCCCAGCAGATGCTGCCCAGATGAAGGCAGTAGTGGAGGCAGTCTTCTTTGATCCTGGTCTGCGCTTTATTTTCTCCACTCGTTCCAAAACTCCCAACATCCTCAAGGCGGATGGTAGTGACTTCTTTGGTGAGGGCTACACCTTTGTGCCTGGCAAGGATGAAATCATCCGTGAGGGTACTGCTGGTTACATTGTGGCTGTTGGGGATGCGTTGTATCGGGCATTGGATGCTGTAGAGCGTCTGAAGCAAGAGGGCATTGATGTGGGGCTAGTGAACAAGCCGACCCTCAACGTGGTGGATGAGGAAATGATGGCGACGATCGGCAAGTCTCCCTTTGTGCTCATCGTAGAAGCCTTTAACCGCAAGACGGGCTTGGGTAGTCGCTTTGGGTCTTGGCTGCTAGAGCGTGGCTATGCTCCTAAGTTTGCCTATTTGGGCACCCACAAGGAAGGCTGTGGTGGTCTGTGGGAACAGTTTCCTCATCAAGGGTTAGATCCTGTCAGTATCATGACCAAGGTAAAAGCCCTGCTAGGGTAGTATCTGTAGTCACTCCAGACTAGGGAGAGACATTTAATATCAAGTCCGTTTGAATGCACAGAAGTAAGAGTGGCGAGTTTGGCAACAGGAATGCCACGACGGATTCAAATTGCCCCTCACCTTAGCCTGGCAGCATTGGCACAGCCCTATCGCCAAGCGAACCTAGAGACTGAGCGCAGTCACTACCAGATCATTACCAGATCATCTGGCTCTCAGCGCAAGGGAACGCACTGAGGAGGTGGCGGCGCTGACCAGTTATAGTCGAGAGCAGATTTATGAACTAGTGTAGGGCTATAACCGCACAAGGCTCACCGCCCTTGGGGATCAACGCCGCAAGCATCTTGGGGTGCAACCCCTGTTGAATGAGGTGCAGCAAGCCTAACTCTGGCAAGCGTTACAAACGCCGCCTGGGAATGGAAACCTATAGGATGAGCCGAAGGTGGCCCAGTGGATGAGCAATCTCCTGGGGCACCCCATCCATCTGCAACGAGGCCGGGAGTATCTGCGGGCGATGGAGTTGCGTCGCCGCTGCCCGCGATCGCAGCACCAAGAGACTGACCCCGTGGCACAAGCAGCCTGGAAACCAACCTCGCGCAACGGGTAGCTGCCCTGCGACAGCAGTATCCGGAGGCCACCGTTGAGGTGTGGGCGGAAGATGCGTATTGCATCGGCGTACACCCGGTAAGTCGGATGGTTGGGGTACCGATAGTTGCTCCCCCGTTGCCCAAGTCAACTGGAAGTACCAATGGTTATGGTTGGTTGGGTTTGTCCAACCGACAACAAGCATGACCTATAGGTGGATTGTACTGTGTCTGACCGCTGAGGTCTTTAGCCGCTTGCTTGAGGGTTTTGCCCAGCACTTTGGGTAGGGAGACCAAAAACACGGGTTATTGATGGTGGATCGAGCAGCGTTCCATACCAGTGCCAAGGTCCATACCCCCAAGGGTGTGCATTTGTTCTATCTACCACCGAACTCACCAGAGTTACAACTCGCCAAGCGCCTATGGCTGCTAACGAATGAAGCGATCGCCAATCGGAGCTTTGCTGATCTAAAGGAGTTGGAAGCCGTCACAGCCCATTGCTGTTGGGTCTTGCTGCAACGCACTGACTTCATCCAAGGGCTAACAAAACTTTTACTGGTGGGCAGAGGTGGTCGGCTAACTATGGCTAATTAACTAGATTTGATATCATGTCATTTTCAAACACATGGGCATAAAAACGACTGTTAATAATATGTTTCACTAGCAGGTTATTCGAACAGAGCTAATAGTGTATTAAATATTTCTTTTCTAACAGATAGAACGAGATTATTAAAACAGAGCTGATAGTAGATTAAGTATTTTTTTCTAACAGATAGAACGAGATTATTAAACAAGACTTCTTTGCTATTGAGTGCCTATCTTGTTATTTAACAGATAGGCATCTCTAATGTTGTTTTACGTTTTTTCGCTTTACTTTATAGAACTTACTTTGGTACTATCTAAAGCCATAAACGATGTTCTAAAGTTATTCAATCTAGTTCTGTATTCGAACTGAAAGTTAGGTTCCTCTGGCGGAGAGTACTGCCTTGATCTGCTGGCTTGAGGCTGAGGTTTTGTGTTGACTTAAGCACACCGTAGGGAGCTTATGAGGGAACTTGTAGGAAACTTACGGGGTGCATGGTTAACGCCCGCTTAGCTAGAAGAAATAGGGATTTTTAGCAGGCAGCTTTTGATGCTTGGGGTTCGTTTGATTGCACTTAGGAGGTTGTTAGAATGACTCGTCGGGTTGGCTTTTTAGGTCGTCGTAGTTTAGTTAAAATGCTAGGGCTTTCTAGCATTGGGTACGTGGCTACAGTTGCTTGCACTGCTCAGAAAACGACAACGAGTTCTACGGCGGTCACCGACGCCCCTAGCCCTACTACTCCAGTCGTCGATGTTGAGGTTCGCCCTGAGACCGCTAAGATGACACCAGACCAGGCCTTGGCTCTGCTGATGGAAGGGAATCAACGGTATGTGGAGGGCAAAAGTGTTCACCCTCGAGAAGATCCAGCGACAATTCGTCAAACGGCTAGCGATCAGTTTCCGTTTGCTGCCTTTTTGAGTTGTGCAGACTCCCGCGTTCCGGTGGAAAGAGTTTTTGACCAAGGGGTGGGAGACTGCTTTGTTACGCGGATTGCCGGCAATGTTGCGACGCCTGAGCTGATTGGTAGCCTTGAGTTTGGGACTGAGGTTTTGGGCGCGAAGGTTCTAATGGTGATCGGCCATGAGCGGTGTGGGGCAATTGTCGCTTCCCAGGGGCGTTTGGATCCACCTTTGCCCAAGGAGGTAGGCTCTATTCCTACTCTCGTTCCATATATCACTCCAGCAGTTCAGAAAGTTGAAAAGATTAAGAATACGCCTAGTGCCAAGGCGCTGGTAGATTCTGACGGCCTTTTTAGTGATTTGGAAGCCACCACAAAGGTGAATGTTATGAATCAGGTCGCTAAGCTAAGGCAATCTCCAATCCTTTCCAGGTTGGAGAAGGAGGGCAAGCTGAAAATTGTGGGCGCTTACTACGACCTAGATACTGGCAAAGTGACATTAGTTGACGATAAGGTTAGCTGATGATTTGAGTAAGATGCCTCCTAGTGGGCGCTTGAAGTTGGGTTTTGCGTCTAGGGTTCACCGATGCGACTCTACTTCGAGTGCCTTTTATCTTTCAGGGGCTGTGCTGTGAGCGAGCGCCTCTCGCTCGAGGGAAAAGTCACATAAGCCTCTTTCTCCAACCCCCTGCTTGTGGAGAGTTAGAGGGGCAGAGAGGGGTTAGAGTGAGGGCAACTGTTCAACCCGAATTGAAACCACTATGGATCTCGATCGCACAAGCTATCCATGGTCAGGCTTAGAATCTGTATCACCCGGTGCTGACTAGTTGCCCGGTTAAACTAAAGGCGCGTACATCAGTGATTCTGACCTGTACAAGTTGTCCCTTAAGCTGCTCTAGCTTGCCCGGCAAAAAGGTAAGGCGGTTGGTGCGGGTACGTCCCATCACTTGGCTAGGATCCTTAGGATTTTGGTCTTCTACTAGCACCTCTTCGATGCGGTGCCAATACCGTTGAGAGCGCTCAGCCGCCTTGGTGGCCACAAGATGATTGAGCCGCTGGAGCCGATCGCTCTTTACCTCTTCCGGCAACTGATTAGGCCATTGGGCAGCAGGGGTGTGAGGCCGGGGCGAGTAGGCGGCTGTGTTTAACTGGTCAAAACCAATGTCATCCACCAGTTGCAGGGTATGTTGAAACTGCTCCTCTGTTTCCCCCGGAAAGCCAACGATCGCATCAGCACTAATAGCTGCATCGGGCATGTAATCGCGAATCATGGCGATAATGCGGCGATATTTTTCATGGGTATAGCCTCGTCCCATCGCCTTGAGCACATCGTTATCCCCCGATTGAAAGGGAATGTGGAAGTGCTCGCACACTTTAGGCAACTCTGCACAGGCGCGAATTAGCCGTTCAGTAAAGTAGCGGGGGTGACTAGTGGCAAAGCGGATCCGTTCAATACCGGGGACATCGTGTATGGCATAGAGTAGATCTGTCAAGGTGTGTTGGTGCCGTCCATCTGCTGTTACCCCTGGTAAGTCGCGTCCATAGGCATCGATGTTTTGTCCCAGTAAGGTGACCTCTTTGTAGCCTTGCCGTCCCAAATCTTCTATCTCAGCGCGAATGGCCTCAGGAGGACGGGACTGCTCTACCCCACGCACATAGGGCACCACACAATAGGTACAGCGCTCATTACAGCCATAAATCACGTTCACCCAAGCTGTTACGGTGCTATCTCGGCGGGGCTTGGTGATATCTTCCATAATGTGCACAGGTTCAGTAGCAACCACTTGGTTGCCGTTGAATACCTGCTCCAACAAATCTTGTAAGCGATTGGCGTGCTGTGGCCCCATAACCAAATCTAACTCTGGTACTCTACGCAACAGGGCTTCACCTTCCTGCTGAGCCACGCAACCGGCCACTACTAGGGTCAAGTTGGGGTCTAGTTGTTTACGCTTGGCTTGTCTGCCCAGGTAAGAGTAGACTTTCTGTTCCGCGTTATCCCGAATGGTACAAGTATTATAGAGCACTAAGTCTGCTTCCTCTGGTGTTTCTGACCACTGGAACCCCATGCCTTCCAAAATGCCTGCCATGCGCTCAGAGTCGGCTTTGTTCATCTGACAGCCGAAGGTTGTGATGTGGTAGCGGCGGGGAGTGGTCATAGGGGTGGATAGTGTAGAAATGAGAGTTGATGAAAGCAACCAACTTTCTACCATAGCGTGTTGAACAGGGAGTTTGCAATTAACCTGCTAAGTCTAGGCATAGTTGCCGGAAATGATCGCCCCGCTGCTCGAAGTTGTTGTACTGATCGAAGCTCGCACAGGCGGGGGATAGCAGAACAGTCGTCACTCCTAGTTGCGGGGCCAGCACAGCAGCACGACTCACAGCCTTATCCATAGTTTCGACAATTTCGTAATTGGTATAGCCTGTGTCAGCAAGACGCTGGGCAAAGGTAGGGGCTGCACTGCCAATCAACAGTACGCTGGCAGCGTAGGTGCGGATAGAGGTCAACCATCCACTATCGTCACCAGCTTTTGCTTCACCGCCTGCAATTAGAATAGTAGGGGATGCTATGGCCGATAGTCCTACTTGGGCAGCGTCGTAGTTGGTGGCCTTGCTGTCGTTGATGAAGTCGATGCCGCGCCATGTGCAGACGTGTTCTAAGCGGTGGGGAACACCAGGGAAGGTGGTGACTGCTTGGGCGATCGCCACTGGATCGATGTCGGCTAATCGGGCTGCAGCTATGGCCATCAGCAGGTTTTGACGATTATGGGATCCCTTCATGCGCAGGGCACTGGCTAAAACAATCCGCTGTCCAAAGGCGATAACCCAATCATCAGAGTCAATATACACACCTCGATCAACCGTGCACAGTAGACGGCTGGTGCCTTGTACACTCGTCCAATAAGCATGGGGCCACTGGTCTTTTCCTACCTGATAGAGGTAGGGGTCATCCCCATTGAATACTTGCTGTTGGGAATTTTTTAGCAAACGCGCCTTAATACCATAGTAATTTTCTAAGGTCTTGTGACGGTTGAGGTGATCGGGAGTAAAGGTTGTCCAAATGCCAATATGGGGAGTAATGGATGCCGAAGCTTCAATTTGGTAGCTGCTTAACTCTGCGATCACCCAATCCACAGGTTTCTCAATAGTTGCCAATGCCAACTCACAGGCTGCGTAGCCAATATTGCCACAGGCAGGGGCGCAGAAACCAGCCGCTTGAAAAATAGCAGCAGTAAGAGCCGTGGTCGTGGTTTTGCCATTAGTGCCAGTAATGCCCACCCAAGGAACCATAGAGAGATGCCGCCACGCTAGTTCCATCTCACCGATCGTCATCATGCCCAACTCTCGCGCTCGCACCAGCCCAGGTATATCCCATGGTACTCCTGGACTGACCACAATCAGGTCATCGGCAGCCCAGTCATGCTGAAGGGACTCGACATAACTGGGAGGAAATAGGTTGCCTAAGTCAAGCGTAATGCCCGGAAGCTCTGGTATCTGGGGAATGGCAGCAGCAGGCTTGC
>JANWZG010000092.1 GCA_025054735.1 Cyanobacteriota bacterium
ACCCTGTCTGTCTTGCTTATCCTCGGCATTATTAATTTTCTGGGTGCCCGTTATGCTGCCCGCCTTGACTTAACCGATAACCAACTGTTCACACTCTCTCCCCAAACCCAACAGGTCGTTAAAGCCCTCAAGCAACCTGTAAAAATCTGGGTATTCCTGAAACCGGGGGATCCGGAAGCAACCGCTACACGCTCATTACTAGAACAATATCGCCAACTCAATGCCAGCAAGTTTAGCTTTGAAATTGTGGATCCTCAGGCTAAACCATTACTAGCCAAGCAGTTTGGCGTTACTAGCTTCGGCGAGGTTTACCTAGAAGCTGGGGATCAGCGTCAACAGGTACAACAGGTAACTCCCTATGAGCGCCTTGCGGAAGGGCGACTTACCAATCGCTTAGAGTTGCTATCCGGTGGTAAACAGACCGTGGTTTACTTCACTCAAGGACACCAAGAACTACCTCTAGAGCGCCAAGCCGAAAGTATTTCCCAAGTTTCTACCCTGCTGCTAGATAAGAGTATTAAGGCAGAACCCCTCAATTTGTCTACAACTGCAACAGTACCTACCAATGCGGCGGCTGTAGTGGTTGCTGGCCCCCGCCGTCCATTTTTAGAGGGTGAGATCAAAGCCCTGACAGACTATTCCGATCGGGGTGGTAGTTTGTTGCTGTTGCTGGATCCAACTGTGAAAACTGGCTTGGAATCTTTTCTGGAAACCAAGTGGGGCGTGAAGTTAGACGATCGGCTCGTCATCAATGCGTCTCAGCAACAGTTACTTGGCCCTTCTACCCCTGTCATCAGCCAATATGGTCAGCATCCAATTACAGAGGCCTTCCGGAACGGTTTCTCAGCCTATCCTTTTGCTCGACCCATTGCGTTAGTGCCTACTAAGGATGTGCAGCAATTTCCCTTGTTGATTACCGACAACCAAAACTGGGCGGAGACTAACTTGGATGACACCAACCTGAAGTTTGAGCCAGACAAAGGCGATATTCGCGGGCCATTGACAATTGGTGCCGCACTAACGCGGTCAGTTACCCCCAAGACAGCGGAGGCAGCCACTACTAGCCCGTCACCCACCCCTGAGTCATCCCCATCTCCAACTGCTAGCCCATCTCCCTCGCCTAGTCCATCTCCAACCACGAGTCCATCCCCATCTCCATCACCTGCAACAGAACAAGTAGAGGCTAGGTTGGTGATTATTGGTAATTCTCAGTTCGCCTCTAATCAACTAGTGCAAAATCCAGGCTTACTCAACAGTGATGTCATTCTGAATGCAGTGACTTGGTTGACAAGGCAGGACGATCGAGCCTTAGCTATTCGTCCGAAAGAGAGCAAAAATCGTGCCCTAAACCTTACAAGTTTGCAGGCAAATCTCATTGGATGGATTGCTCTAATCATTTTGCCATTGGTAGGCTTCAGCACAGCCGCTGCCCTCTGGTGGCGGCGACGATAGCTCTTGTCCCTTGTGGTTTCTGTTCGCTACCGTTGCTGTCAGGAATACGCCATCATGACCGATAAACCTACAAAAGCTCAGCCCCGTAAGCCATCCCATATCATCCTTACCTCCCACCAAACTCAGGGATCCACAGCCGTTATTCCCATTCGTTGGGGAGCTGCAACACCACAGGAGCGCGGCCCAGTGATTGGGTCACTCCGCAGTGCTAAACACCGAAATGTCATTGGCAGCCATGCAGGTTCCTATGGGGTGTATCGGGCCTTGGCCGTTGCCAGTGGAGTGCTTGACCCCACCCACAAGGCCGATTTAACTAATACTGCTCCTATTGTGGCCATTGGCCCTTATCCGGCTTGGAGTGATCCGGACAAAATTGTTTCTTTGGATCCATGGGGTGCCTATGCTGCTGATGTATTCAGTTCTTTTCAAGCAGATGACTATGACATTTTGCCTACGATCGCTATCACGAAAGCCCATATCAATATCCCAGAGCTAAAGGACGAGATTGCCCAGGGACGCTTACGGGTTGATGGTGACTTGTTAAAACCTGATGGCAGTCTAGTAGTTACTAAAGCTGCGATCGACCCCGTGTGGTACCTTCCAGGCATCGCCCATCGCCTAGGTATCAACGAGTGGGATCTGCGCACAACACTCTTCCAACAAACGGGTGGTATGTTTCCTGAGCTGGTAACCCGCCGAGATCTGCACGTGTTTTTGCCGCCGATCGGGGGCACTACTGTTTACATCATTGGTGATATTGCCGCTGTGACTGATCCGCATAGACCAGTTGCAGTCCGTGTCCATGACGAATGTAATGGCTCTGATGTCTTTGGCTCTGATATTTGTACCTGTCGCCCCTATCTTGTGCATGGCATCGAAGTCTGCATTCAAACTGCCCAAGAGGGGGGTGTTGGTGTGATTGTCTACTGTCGCAAGGAAGGACGTGCCTTGGGGGAGGTGACTAAATTTCTGGTCTATAACGCCCGTAAACGCCAAGAAGGTGGCGATCGTGCCGATGCCTATTTTCTCCGGACTGAGTGTGTTGCTGGTGTTCAAGATATGCGGTTCCAGGAATTGATGCCTGATGTCCTACATTGGTTGGGGATCACTCGGATCGATCGCCTAGTGTCAATGAGCAATATGAAATATGAAGCCATCACCAATGCAGGTATTGAGGTGAAGCAGCGAATTCCCATACCTCCAGAGTTGATCCCCGCCGATGCTCAAGTGGAAATCGAAGCCAAAAAGGCCTCTGGTTACTATACCGATCGCGAAGTGCTGCTTGGGGATGCCTTGGCTCAGGTTAGAGGGCGTGACTATTGACGTTTATCGACGGTTACCTTCCATAATATCCCCTTTGACTATTTCGGGCCTGACTATTTCAGGTCGATCGTTGCTACCACTTGTCCATGGTCAGACTGCCATGGTTCAACCTCGTCCCGACTCAGGGACTCATCAATCAAGTGGTCATTCAATACTGACACATAGCTAACCTTACCCACCGATCGGGGATTCTCAGCCACAAACTCCTGGCTCACCATAATGTGATCCAGACTTTCGTAGTGTCCTCCATGGATATGAGTGAAATAAAAATCACCATAGCTACGTCGTCCCTGAATGTCCTTGACTGGATAGAGCAAGGTGTCCCAAATTCGCTGCTTTTGATCTGGTTTAATATCTCGTCCTGGTGGTTCTCCAGATACAATTCGCGATGTTACCGATAACCCACTGTCATTAACATCGCCAATCAAAATTACGGGATGATTCTTCCCTTGCAGCGTCTCCATCAAAATCATTCGCAACGCCGTAGCTTCTGCTGCTCGCAAAATCAAGGCTCGTGCTTGCCCTTTAGCTCGCTCAATTGGGTCATTGCGGTTAACTCCCTCTGGCATGACTGGGCGCTTTGATTTCAGATGCACCACATAAACTGTGCACTCAATCTGGTCACACACATTTAGGCGCACGGCTAAAATTGGCCGAGAAAAATGAGTCAGTGGAATGGCAATCCCCTCAATGTCGAGCACAGCACCACTGGGAAATTTTTCAAATATCTGATAGTCCAACACCGGAAAGCGACTTGCTAGTGCCACAGCCGGACTCTCACCATTTCGAGCTGATACGATTACATGCTCGTAGGCAAGGTTGTCATAGGTAGCTAACACCTCCTTCAGAGCTTGTTCATGAAACACTTCCTGAAATCCGACAATATCAGCTTTCATGCGAATGAGCTGGTCGGCAATCCAGCGTCGCTTCTTATCGTAGATATCGGGTGTATAGGCAATATCGCCATAGCAGGCTACCCCTGGCAACGTCAGGTTGAACACATTAAACGTCCCGACGCGAAACGATTTTGACCCCATACTTTACCAATTTGAGCCGTGAGAAGATTCTGATGGTTCTATAACCACTAGCACCCATCTGATCAGCCTAACCAGCCTGACTAGCCCGACTTAAGTGTGTTAACTCGATAGCAGGGCATCCAGCTTACCTTGAGCATCCAGGGCATAGAGGTCATCACAGCCACCAACATGCCGATTGTTGATAAAAATCTGAGGTAACGATCGCTGACCATGAGCACGCTCTGCCATTACCTCTCGAGTTGTTTCGTCTCCATCAATACAATATTCAGTGTACTGAATGCCCTTTTTATCCAGCAGTGCCTTTGCCCGCAAACTATACGGACACCAAGACCATGTGTAAATTTCCACGTTAGAAGCCATTGCTACTTATCGATCAGAGTTGAGATTTGAAATTGAGATTCTGTCTCCGGATTGTAAACCATGACTCAACCTAATGCGCAACCTGAGGATCACGCTGGTATCAGCATCTTAGACCGATGTTCAAAAAATTTTTGCTGGGTTGTGTTGGTTTGCGCTCTAGCCCCGCATCTCCCGTAAAATGGGGTTTAGAGTAATGCAGCGAGGTGCAACCTGCATAGTTTCCCAAGGCTGATCTATGGCTCTCAAAGCTGTGTTGTTTGATTTTAACGGTGTCATCATCAACGATGAAGCTATCCATGCCAAGCTTCTGAATAAACTCTTGATAGAAGAAAACATTTGCCCCCAACCAGGAGAGTTCAACCAATATTGTCTGGGCCGTAGCGATCGTGCCTGCCTTGCTGCCATCTTAACCAGTCGCGGGCGAGTTGTCTCTGAGGCATATCTCGACAAACTCGTACAGCGTAAAGCTATGTTCTATCAACGCGAACTGGAAAGTATGACTGACTTGCCCATCTATCGGGGCTTAACAGATTTGTTGTTTCATCTAGTTCCTACAAAGTTGCGATTAGCTGTGGTAAGTGGTGCCTTGCGGTCTGAGATAGAGCTAGTGCTTACTAAAGCAGGGTTGATGGATTATTTCCACACAATCGTTGCGGGCGATGATGTTACCAATAGCAAGCCAGCACCAGATGGTTACCTATTGGCTGTGGAGCGCCTCAACCAACTTTTTCCGGATTTGCAATTGTTGCCGCAGGAATGTTTAGCGATCGAAGACACCCCAGCGGGCATTGAAGCTGCCAAACGGGCAGGTATGTCTGTCGTTGGTGTGGCCAACACCTATCCCTTTCACATGATGCAACGTCAAGCTAATTGGGCAGTGGACTATCTCTCAGATCTAGAACTTGATCGCGTACAAGAGGTGTTTGCTCGTCAGTCATCGATCGCCCCCTAAGGAATTTTTGGTTTGATTGATATGAAGTGTCATAAAGTTGGGTACGTTGATATCAACAATGAGTCATTCAGCTAATAGTTCTATGAGACAATGGTGATTTTTCAGCTAGTAGCATTGCGCCTATGTAACTATTTCTAGTTGAGCCATTATTCTCATTAGCGACGATGACACAGCTTCAAGGTTATTCCCTTACGCTGCATCCTACCATCATTTCTAAAACACCTGAGGGAGTTGAAGCTAGCACTCTACCAGATTTTACAGGGTATAGGCAATTCAAAGACCTGCGTTCTACCCCCTAGTGACATACTCAACAATTTGCTGAAAGAAGCACTATTGGGTATTGCACTAGTGAGTTTTACATAGGCCATTGTCCCCTTTAGGGATTAAGCTCGATCGACCATAGTTGACTAATTGGTTTCTATAAATTCATCGATGAGTGTGTTGATACTCATCTAAATTTTGATGTCCATATCAATGAATTTGTGGCCAATACATCAGGTATGGATAATCGCAATAATTACTCATGATTGTTGTGATTTCGATCAGGAATATTTATCCCTATTCGTCATGAACTCAACCATTCCATCACTAGGAGATTGAATCTATGAAGAGCGAATTTAAGGCAAAATTCCTGCAACATTTAGTGAAGAAAAAGCATGAAGGTGGCTTCACTCTGATTGAACTATTGGTGGTCATCATCATCATCGGTATTCTGTCGGCGATCGCCCTGCCCTCCTTTCTGAACCAAGCTAACAAGGCTAAGCAGTCTGAAGCTAAGCAGAACGTCGGTTCCATGAACCGTGCTCAGCAAGCCTACTACTTGGAAAATACCGAATTTGGTAGCACAGTACAGTTGCTAGGTCTGGGTATTCAAACCCAAACTATCAACTACTCCTATGGTGTTGAACTACAAAATGCAGCGTCAGCCGTGAATGTCTACGGCGCTACGTTGAAGAAGCCTCTGCGCCACTACCAAGGTCGGGTTTGGCTAGGTACTGTGGAAGAAACCAGCGAAGCCACTACCCTGGCAATGCTGTGTGAAACCAAGACCCCTGCCTTTGCTCACACTGGTTTGGATGGCTTGACTGGTACTAACTTTGGTAAATTCGCCGACAACGTTAGCGCTAACAACATCGACCAGTGTAAGACGGCTGCTACCATCTCTGCTAAGTGGAAGTTGCTGGAAGCTAAGTAACGTTCCAGACTGTCGATATCATCATCAGTGCTAAGGATGTGGGGAGTAGGGGAGACTCTCTCCTAACCCCCTCTCTCATAACGATGAGAACTTGCTTTCAAGCCCAGATGCTTGCACGTCTTAGAGTTCTGTGCAGATTCCTAATAGTCTCCAGATCAGCTACCGCTAGCACCCAAGGATGGAGAATTTTTGCCTAGGTGATATGAGTCATGACGAAGATGGGTAAGCTGATGCCAGGAGTTGGTAATCAAGCATTCCATTAGTTAATTAGGAGACTGAACTCTATGAAGAGCGAATTTAAGGCAAAGTTCTTGCAACACTTGGTTAAGAAGAAGAACGAAGGCGGTTTTACTCTGATCGAGCTACTGGTGGTCATCATCATCATCGGTATTCTGTCAGCGATCGCCCTGCCTTCCTTCCTGAACCAAGCTAACAAGGCTAAGCAGTCTGAAGCTAAGCAGAACGTCGGTTCCATGAACCGTGCTCAGCAGTCCTACTACCTGGAAAACAGCGAATTTGGTAGCACTGTTAACCTTTTGGGTCTAGGTATTCAAACTCAGACGGTTAACTACTCCTACGGTGTAGAACTGCGCGATGCTGCATCAGCCGTGAACCTCTATGGTGCATCCTTGAAGAAGCCTCTGCGTCACTACCAGGGCCGTGTCTGGCTAGGTACTGTGGAAGAAACTAGTGAAGCAACTACTCTGGCAATGTTGTGTGAATCCAAGACTCCTGCATTCGCCAATACTGGGTTGACTGGTTTAACTGGCACTGGCTTTGGTTCCTTTGCTGACAACACTAGCGCTAACAACATCGACCAGTGTAAGACGGCTGCTACCATCTCTGCTAAGTGGAAGTTGCTAGAAGCTAAGTAATCGCGACGTTCATTCTAGCCTAGGCTAGTTAGCTTGGACGTAGCAAGGATGGAGTGGGCACTTCAGCTCACTCCATTTTTATCGGGGTAGTTAGAATAACGTGGATATAGATTACCTTTTAAGGTGAATCATTGTGCTGATTTTGAGTGCAGACCATGCCATCAAGTACGGAGATAGTGACATGCTTTCAGCTAGCAACGAGGAATTGACACGATCGCTATCTCAGCAGGTGGTGCAGGCTCTTCATCAACAGCGCTATCAGACAGTAGTTGAGCTATGTGAACAGACGATAGCTACCAATCCAGCACAACCGTTACCCTATTGGTACCTAGGGCTAGCATTACTCCTCCAGGGTCAAGAGATGGAGGCTCAAGCCGCTTGGTTGACCCCACTAGCAGAGGCAGATCCTGATCACGAGGGAGAGTTAGTCACAGAGCTAGCTAGCATTTTGCGCACCCAAGCTACCTATGCGGCTGCTCAGGAAGATTATCAAACAGCTTGGTTAATCCGATGTCATCTGCGGGAACTGGTACCTAGTGATGCTGAAAATAGTCTCTTGCTGGTGCAACTGGCGATCGCTCTAGAAACCTTCACTGGGGATGATTTAACCACATGGGATGTGGCCGCTGTCCTGCAAGCAACTCCAGCAGGCACGATCGCAGAAAGTCTGCTACTACCAACCTTAGAGTCCTTAATGGAGCATGTAGCTGATCACCCAGCCTACCTGGCTGTGATGGCTGCGGCTAAGCCCCATGTCAGCGACCCCGAAACCCTTGTCTATCTCCTAGTGCGGAGCCTAGTAAAAGCAGGCTATCAACTGGGGAACTATGCCCAAGCGATTAACCTCGCAGAACTAGCGTTGCAACTAAACCCTGACGATATGGCAGCTCTAGGACATCTAGCAGCACTGTACCAAAAGTTAGGCCGATATGATGAAGCGATCGCCACCGCCAAGCGCTACCGCGACATCGCCACCACAATTCCTGGGCGTACCTTTGGCCATGGACTGTTGCTGCGGTTCTTAATGACTGCTGGAGGATTATGGGCAGAGGCGTATAACGTACTAGCTGAATTTGAAGCATCCCTCCAGACCCTGTTTCAGCACCCAGATGAAGTTAACCTGGATAGCACAGGCTCCCTCTTTACCTCCACAGCCTGCCTTCCCTACCTGCGTGATGATCCCCGTCAAAACCGTGATCTGCACAACCGAGTAGGATCCCTCTGTCAGCAAGTCATTCAACATCATGCTCTAGAAAACGAGCACCGTTCCTACCATCTCATTGCCTCATCCAAGCCCCGCCTTAGCCATCAACCCCTTAAAATTGGCTATGTGTCCGGCTTTTTGAAACGCCACTCTGTTGGTTGGCTAGCCCGCTGGTTGTTCCAGTACCACGATCCAGAACAGGTGCAGGTGTACGTCTATCTCATCAATCTGCCAGAGAATGATTTACACATTAAGCACTGGTTCACTGACTTTGCCTATAAAGTTCATTACATGGGCACAAATTACTTCGAGATTGCTGACCAAATTTACCAAGATGGTATCGATATACTCATTGATGTAGATAGCATCACGCTGGATATTACCTGCCAAGTCATGGCCTTGAAGCCTGCTCCCGTACAAGCTACATGGCTAGGTTGGGATGCATCAGGAATTCCTACAATCGACTACTTTATTGCCGATCCCTACGTGCTCCCAGAAAATGCCCAAGACTATCACCGTGAAACCATTTGGCGCTTACCTCAAACCTACATCGCCGTTGACGGCTTTGAATTAGGAGTCCCGACCTTACGCCGCGATCGCCTCAATATTCCCTCCGATGCTATTGTTTATTTCAGTGGTCAAAAGGGACACAAGCGTCACCCGGATACTGTCCGCCTACAGATGCAGATTATCAGCCAAGTCCCCAACAGTTACTTTCTGATTAAAGGCATTGGGGATCAGGATATTATCCGCGAGTTTTTCACCCAAGTCGCTGAAGAAGAAGGGGTCAGCCGCGATCGCCTCCGATTTTTACCCGAAGTCGCCATGGAGTCTATTCACCGAGCTAACCTAGCGATCGCTGATGTCATCTTAGATACTTATCCTTACAATGGAGCGACTACAACCTTAGAAACACTGTGGGTAGGTGTACCACTAGTAACCAGAGTCGGGCAACAATTCTCTGCCCGCAATAGCTACGGCATGATGATTAACGCTGGCATCACTGAAGGTATTGCTTGGACAGAGGCAGAGTATGTAGAATGGGGAGTCCGACTGGGAATGGATCCAGCCCTGCGTGATCAGATTACAGCTAAGCTGCGATCAGGACGGCAAACAGCCCCCATTTGGAACGCTGAGCAGTTCACTCGTGAGATGGAGAAAGCCTATCGACAGATGTGGGAGTGTACCCACTAGGCTGATGACCTGACATAGTAGGGCAGCTACCGGGAATTGCTTCGCACCATGTTTCAGATAGGGCAAGAGGAGTTTTACGTCACTTATCGACTGTTTGATAGCGTCTATCAAGGACACCATGATCAAACCGATTGTATTGTGAGCGTATGCCTTCGACGGAGGCCGTGCAAAAACAATCTTGCAATTAATACCTATGTATTCGTATAGACAGCGGTCACCTTTATGAGTTTTCTAGCCGTAGACTTTAGGAAGATAACTACTATCGACTGTCCAGACAATCAATACCTGGCTATGTCGGGAATGAGGCATGATGAAACCATGAGGTATTGTCAGGTATCGTCACGATCGAGACATGATGCACAAAGGCTTCGTTCTCTGTATTGCTTTCCTGGAATCTGTCTATACGCATGGGCTTGCGAGGGTACAGGCTGCTGAGGCTTATCTGTCTAAAGAACTAGTTGAGGTCAGGTCTTATGCTGCCATGACTGATCCAGCTACCCTAGCTAAGGAATTAGGGATCCGGGGTTTTCTGAAGGCAGACCGTGGGGATCATCGGGGGGCGATTGCTGACTTTACCCGCGCCCTAGAGTTGGATTCCTCTAATACTGACCTGTACTACAATCGGGGAATTTCTCGTGCGGCTATCGGTGACTATCCTGGAGCCATTGCTGACTTTACACAAACAATTCGCGCCGATCCCCGCAGTGCTGATGCCTACTATAACCGAGGCTTGGTATATAGCATCACGCAAAATCGCCAAGCTGCGATCGCAGACTTTACCCAAGCGATTCACATCTACGAAGTCCACGCTATGATGAATGTCTTGCTTGGGGAAACACCAACAATCGTGCCAAATTCAAATCTGCCCTATGTTTACTACAACCGAGGTAAGGCTTGGTCTGCCGCAGGAGTAACGTTGGCAGGCATTACAGATCTACGCCGGGCAGCTCTCTTGGCACAGCAGACTAGCGATCGGACATTGGTTCAGTTGATTCAGACTGAGTTAAGAACTCCACCCTAGTGCTATAGAAGCTTCATGACTGTAGATTGAGCAGATTGAGCACAAGACTGGGCATGGTCTAACACCTTAAATTTCCCGTGTTTGCAGTCTTCATCACACTACAACAAGCCACGAAGCTCTTAAAATCATGCGGTTGTTCGCGTAGGCAGATGAATGCAGATGAATAACGATTAACCGGTGAGTGAATTGAGACATAAATGGGGTACTTTAAAGCAATCGAATGTTTAAAAAATTATTAAAATTTTGTGCTTGTTCGTTAAGAGTTATCATTTAATTGAAGTCCTGCATGATTATTCGTCATTTAGTTGACACTTGTAGTTGACACTTAGGTGTGTTGAGAGGAGGCTAAG
>JANWZG010000093.1 GCA_025054735.1 Cyanobacteriota bacterium
TCTTGAAAGAACTGTACCGCCTCTCGCACTTCCGCTGTGACGATCGCCTGACTAGGATTATCTTGGCTAATCTGTAAGTCACTCACAGACTTCACCTCATGGGTAAACCGCCCATGTACATTATTTGCCTGAGCCTCTTCTGCCTGCGATTGCCATTGTGACAGCATAGGCTCAGCTAGAACCTTTGCTAGAGCATCAATGTTATGACTACTACCCATAGCGTCCGCCTTAGCAGCCAGCCAAGCACTCACCACAGCTTTAGCGCTCTCTGGTGTCAAGGGATCAGCACCTAACAGCGGGCTTGGCGACGGTTTTACAGTGGCGCTAGCAGGGGAATTACCAGGCACAGCCACCGAAGACTGCTCAGGCATGATGGGTGAGCGCACCGATTGCCGAGTGGCCTGTAACGGCTGAAACACTCTAGAACCTAACAGCCAAACAATGACAACCCCTAAAGCAGTGCCTAAAAGCAGAAATAAGCTACGTCGAAACCGCAGCGATCGAGGATGACGCAATGACTGCGCATTGGCAGCAGCCACTGCTGACCGAAGTCTATGGCCACTCTCTCCTGCATGGTCAGAAGAGATGCTCACATCTGGCCGATCGGAGACTGTGGTTGATGAGGTTGCCGTTGTAGTAGGCGTAATTGGTAAATCACTAGATACATCAGCGTTAGCATAGCTGGCAGCACCATTGGGAGCAGTAGCATAGGGGACTGACGGCTGAGTTGAGTGAACGGGTGAAGGAGGTAAATCAACTACAGGCGGTGGACTTGCTGGTATTGATGTCTTGTGATAACTAACCCTGTCAGCGCCTACCGGCGAATAGGAGCGACTTTGATCAGGAGTACTATCTTTGCCCAACGAGGAACTAGACGTTTCATCATCCCAGGTTGACTCTAGTCTTGAAGTAAATGCTCCAGATGAGAGAGTTGACGCAGTCACCACTGAGGAATAACCGTCCCTAGCGGTGGTTGCACTTGATACCTTTGGCTGCAATGGAAGAGTAGCACCAACGTTGTCTGTAAAAGCTGACGGCTCTAACGATGAACTAGATTTACTGTTAGCTGCATAGAGTTGAGTTGAATCCAAACCTCCTGGGGGTGGCAGAGCATCACTATCAGCAGGCAACTCTTCCAGATAGATCTGGACTCGTTCATCAGCAAAATAGTCCTTTAAGGATGCCTGCCGCCCAGCTAAGTCACGAAAATGAGGAAAGACCTCCTCTTGGAGCCAGTATTCCGTGTAGAGACACAGACCTGGGAGCAAATCAGGTGACCCTTGGGAATGCTCACGAATAAATGCCAGCGAACTCGAATCTTGACTCTCTTCTAAGGCCTGCGTAGCTTCTTCGGTCTGCCCCAACAACATCGTACAAATAGCCATTTCCAAGTAAACATCTTGGCGAACAGCCAGACGTTGCAAAATAACCTTTGCCCGACGAATAAGAGCAGGTTGCAACTCAGCGAACCCTCTGGCAATTAGGGCATAAACAGCTAGATAGCTGGCAACGGCTGACGGACGACGAGACTCAGCCTCAAATAAGAGTTGCTGTTCGGCGGCAGTCAGGTAGGTGCGAAGTTGCTGAATAAACAAGAGAAAATCATTCATTTCTAAGCCTGACTGGTCATCGCCATGGCCATCGATCCCCTTGCGCTCATTCAGCATGGAACGCAACAACTGTAGCCCATGCTCACGTTCAGCCTTATTTTCTTCTGGTAACGCTACTAGCTCCAACACTCGATAGGGACGCAGGTTATAGAGTTCCGTTTGAATGTTCTGTTGAATTGCAGGAAACAAATTTTCTTGCGTTAACAGGGTTTGACCAATTTCTAGGGCAGCAGCAGCTTGTTCATATTGCTGATGTTGCCATCGTTCTCGACCCAGTTCTAGGCAGGCTAGAGCAACACTGAGCACAGTGTCTGGAATACCTGAGTGAGTGTCTCCTAGGTAGCGACTACGTAGTCTATCTGTCACATTTCTAAGTCGATGTTGCCCTAAAGTGACGACTTGCTCGTATTCCCCTAGCTCCAACAAAATCACCAGGGCACCGACTAGTTGATCCGCGGGAATATCGATCGCCAGCGTATGTGCCTCAGAGTCATCCAACGTGTGAGCCAAAACATCCGCAGATCTAGCTCTATTGCCCGTGCCCCCACCTGACTCATAGGTTTTTGCCAACAGTGCACGATCGTAAAGATGGCGCTGCTCTGGATGAGATAATGTTCTGTAAGCCTCATCCAGCAAAGCCTTACGTGCAGTAATAGCGACTTCAGAATACTCAGGTCGCAGACACTGGCTAACACGATTATTATACGCTTGTTCTAGCTGATCCACAGTCGCTTGGATCGGTACGCCTAGAATTCGGTAGTAGTCTAAAGAAATGCGCACAACTAACGTCCTATTAGCAGCACTGAATCCAACCCATCATAACCAACCCACTATAGCTGGTAATTTTAGTTGGTAATTTGGCAGTAATTCATCCTATTACCCAGTATCGGCACCTTTTACTGAACCTAACTAAAAATCTTCAAAATCATATAAGTTTATATAAGCTTTCACAACTAGTATCTATTGAGCCTGCTTGATTGTAGTAAAGGCGCTTAGGATTGGCAACATAACGCGAGCTTAGAACAGCATGGTTAACGAGAGAACCTTACCAGTAATGTCTACACCGATCGCCCCCTTAACCAAGGAAGAAGGGCTGATCCTTTACGAAGATATGGTGCTAGGCCGGATGTTTGAAGACAAGTGCGCTGAAATGTATTACCGAGGCAAAATGTTTGGTTTCGTGCACTTGTATAACGGCCAGGAAGCAGTGTCTACAGGCGTAATCAAGTCAATGCGGCCCGATGATTACGTGTGCAGCACCTATCGGGATCACGTTCATGCCCTGAGTTGCGGCGTGCCTGCCCGTGAAGTATTAGCCGAGTTATTTGGCAAAGCGACAGGGTGTAGTAAGGGGCGTGGTGGTTCTATGCACCTGTTTTCTGCCGAGCACAATCTGTTGGGTGGATTTGCCTTTGTGGCAGAGGGCATTCCTGTGGCATTGGGAGCTGCCTTTCAAACTCGCTATCGGCGGGAAGCTATGAACGATGCTGGCGCTGATCAGGTAACAGCGTGTTTCTTTGGGGACGGTGCTGCTAACAATGGACAATTTTTTGAATGCCTGAATATGGCAGTACTGTGGAAGTTGCCTATTATTTTTGTTGTGGAAAACAATAAGTGGGCGATCGGCATGGCCCATGAACGGGCAACATCGGTACCAGAAATCTACCGTAAAGCGGCTGCCTTTGGAATGCCCGGGTATGAGGTTGATGGCATGGATGTGCTAGCAGTGCGCACACTTGCCCAAGAAGCCATTGCTCGTGCCCGCGCAGGTGAGGGGCCAACCCTGATTGAAGCGCTAACCTATCGCTTTCGGGGGCATTCCTTGGCAGATCCCGATGAGTTGCGATCCAAGCAAGAGAAAGAATTTTGGTTTGCCCGTGACCCCATCAAGAAGCTAGCTACCTACCTGTTAGACAAGCAGTTGGCTACCCAGGACGATTTAGCTGCGATTGAGCAAAAAATCCAAGCTGTGATCGATGATGCAGTAGAGTTTGCTGAAACCAGCCCAGAGCCAGATCCTAGTGAGCTATATCGCTATGTGATGGCAGAAGACTAATTCACTTACAAAACTCCTGCTAGACCTATCGCCTGAACGTGGCTAGTTGTCTCATATTAGCTATTGACAGGCCCTAGGAATTGGTATCGATCATCTGTAGCGATAGACCTCAAGTTAACTAGAAGGCAAAGTGTGTAGAGTAGTCACTCAGGATTTTTTTATATTTGTTTACACTAATATTAAGCTCTGTTAGCATCGTTCCGTGAGGGTTTCAACAGCGTGATACCATCCAAACTATTCATAACTAAACGATTGGGAGATATTGCTTGTGTCGCTAAGGGTTGCTGTTGTAGGCTCAGGACCAGCCGGTTCCTCTGCGGCTGAAACACTAGTCAAAGCTGGAATTGAAACCTATCTGTTTGAACGTAAGCTAGATAATGCTAAGCCCTGTGGTGGCGCGATTCCGCTGTGCATGGTGAGCGAGTTTGACCTGCCCGCAGAAATTATTGATCGGCGTGTCACCAAAATGAAGATGATCTCGCCGTCTAACATCGAAGTCAACATTGGTCAAACTCTTCGGCCTAACGAATATATCGGCATGTGTCGTCGAGAAGTGTTAGATGGATTCTTGCGCAATCGAGCAGCCAAGCTAGGAGCTACCCTGATCAACGGTACAGTCCACGCCTTGGATTTGCCCACCAGCAGCAGCGAACCCTACACCCTGCACTATGCTGACCATTCCAATGGCACTCTGGAAGGAGTTGCCAAGACTCTCAAAGTGGATGTGGTAATTGGTGCTGACGGCGCTAACTCTCGCATTGCCAAGGCTATTAACGCTGGGGACTATAACTACGCGATCGCCTTCCAGGAGCGGATTCGCTTACCCGAAGACAAAATGGCCTACTATGAGAACTTGGCGGAGATGTACGTTGGTGATGATGTGTCGCCTGACTTTTACGCTTGGGTCTTCCCGAAATACGATCACGTGGCCGTTGGTACTGGCACCATGCACAAGAATAAGCTGCTGATTAAACAACTTCAGGCAGGCATTCGGGCACGAGCAGCAAAGCGACTCGAAGGCGGCACCATCATTAAGGTAGAGGCACATCCCATTCCTGAACATCCTCGTCCTCGTCGTGTTGTGGGTCGAGTCGCCCTTGTTGGTGATGCTGCTGGCACCGTGACAAAATCTTCTGGTGAAGGTATCTATTTTGCTGCTAAGTCTGCTCGCATGTGCGCTGAGGCGATCGTTGAGTTCTCTAACAATGGTCAACGAGTTCCGACAGAGAGTGAGTTAAAGCAATATGTCACTCGCTGGGATCGTCAGTATGGCATGACCTACAAGGTACTGGATCTCCTACAAACAGTCTTTTATCGGTCTGATGCTACCCGTGAAGCGTTTGTAGAAATGTGTGCTGACATTGATGTGCAGAAGCTAACCTTTGACAGCTACCTATACAAAACCGTTGTGCCTGCTAGTCCACTAACTCAGTTAAAGATTACGGCTAAAACCATCGGCAGTCTGTTACGTGGTAATGCCCTAGCACCTTAAAATTGCTAGCTCCCTTTCAGTCTGCTTATACCGATAGACAATCCTCCTCATGTTCTCTGGCACAGGGAGGATTGCATCTTCTTGTAGTTCACAAACCAGTTAAGACGTTTGCAGTGAGGACTTAATACCAATTCTCCAAAAGCTAGCTCCATAACCCATTAGTTCGTATTAGTTCGTAGTAAGGACTTAAGTCCTTACTACAAGCTATCTGTAGCCGTAGTACGGGAAAAGGGTACAGGTTCTCATTAGAAGTCTCAATAGTGCCTGTATCTTTTCCCCCTCAAGTGTCGTAAGGCATCAATAGGCTTAAAATACACTACTCTGTGAACTCGGTCTGTAAGCCAGGTCTGCGAACAAGGATTGAGCCGAGAGTTGTAGTCACAAGGGCTACGTAATATCAGCGACATGACCTTGAAAGTGCTGGCAACCATTTACACAACGATATTGGAAATGTCGTCAACAATTTTTAGCCTGCCGCGTCGAACAGCGTGAAACAGCCGATCAATGGTTTGGCAGTCTTCAGCACTGACTTCATCCTCTAGTAGTGCCGCCATCAAGCCATAGCGGTCGGCAAGCGTGATTTTACCAGTAGATGTAACCTGGGCAAACAGCTCAGGCATAGCATTGGGTAAAAGTCGAATCTCTACCATAATTGACTCGCAACTACAAAAGGAACCTAATCTAATTCAGAAACTCTGAAACTCTATGTCTCTCTATGTCTTTAGTATTCCTGACGTTAGCGCTGAGCGTAGTGACCGTAAGGTTACTGTCTAAGTGATGTTTCTAAGCGTGAGGGGTGACTCCCATCACAAGCTATGCTACTGACTAAGGCTAGGGATCATGCCGCTTGTCAACCGTTTGATGGCGATCGCAACAACGCTAAAGTATTGCAGCCTACTGCAGAGAATTTCAGCCATTTTTACTTACTGCTGGAAATTGTTACCCCAAAAAGCGATTGCGCGTACCCTCCCACCCTGGTTCCAAGCCTTGCAGCGTTACTTGCAGGGGATCATCGAGTTTCTAGGTGCAACGAATGGTGTCAGTGCGTTGGGCAATCACTTCACCCCAGCTTGGCAAGGTGATAGGTGGTTATGTTGCCAGCAGAGCCAGCACCCATAATCATGTATCCGTCATGAGTGTTCCTAGTTATGGGGTTACGGGCGAATAGTTGGGGCGATCGGGCAGGAGAATCGTAAACTTGACCCAACCTGCCTGACTTTCTACGTGAATAGAACCACCTAAACGAGTCATCAACTTTTTGACTAAAGCTAGACCCAGCCCTGTACCCCCATATTTCCACGGGTCGGCATTGGGAATGCGATAAAACTTCTCAAAAATTCGAGACTGTTCCTCCACAGAAATTTCAGTACCTGTGTTGGTCACGGCAATCTGGAAAAGACGCAACGACGAAGAGGGTGCTACTGAGGGTGATAATGCATTGATAGTCAAGTTTTTCTCTTCTTCACTCATTATCCGGCAACTAACGCGAATTTCTGCCTCCGCAGGACTGTATTTGCAGGCATTGGTGACCAGTTCTGTGAGTACCCGCTCTAGGCTGCTGAGGTCAACGGTAATAGATGGTAAGTCTGGCTCAATGTGAACTTGCAGGGTTTGATTTTGGGCTTGAATTCGCTGCTCAAATGATTCCAATAGATGGGGGATCCACGCTTGCAGTTGAATAGTGGTTGGCGTCAGTGCTTCTGTACCAGCTTCCAGTTGTTGCAAATCCAGCAAATCGCTAATGAGAGAAATTTCTCGTTGGCACTCATCCCGCAAAATCTTGAGGTACTGTTCAATTTGCTGAGCTTCAGACAGTTGTCCACTAATCTTCTGGAAGATAATTTCTAGCATTTGGATTGCCAAATTAATGCTAGATAAGGGAGTTCGGAGTTCATGGGAAACAGTACTCACAAAGTCTTCTTTGAGTTGGTTCAGGCGTTTGAGTTCGTCAACCTGGGCTTGTACTGCCTTGTAGAGACGTGCTTGCCGAAGGGCGATTGCCCCTTGGTTGGCTACCTGCCGCACTAGTCGCACTTCCTGTTCACTAAAGGCTTCCCCGTTCAAGCGATAGAGCCAAAGATCGCCGATTACCCCTTGGTCATCTACGATTGGGCAGGCTAGGGTAGAGTTTTTAGCACCAAGGGGGCGCTCTGGGGTGTTGTTGACCCAACATTGTTGCAGGTCTTGTCCCTGTAAGAGCTGCTGATAGATTTCCGGGTAGTCAGCCATAGCAATCGTAGTGTTGATAGCTGAGGGGATGCCATGAATTGCTTCATACAAAATGGTGGATGTGCGGCGATCGTGGTCATACAATGCAGCATCACAGGAGTTAATATCTAGTCCATCGGCCAACTCTTCAACGGCTGTTGTCAAGATTTGAGCCTCGTCTAGGCTGTCACGCACCTTATCCGTAATTCGCTTTAATAGCGATTCAATACGCAATGCCTGTTGCAATTCAGCGGTGCGAGCCTGCACCTGCATTTCTAGGCTTGCGTTCAATTCTTGAAGCTGCCGATATAGCTCTGACTGCTTGATGGCGATCGCAACTTGATCGGCTAGTTGCCGCATTAGCTCGGCTTCCCAAGGCTGCCAGTGCCGAGGAGCTACACAGTGGTGAGCAATAATTAGCCCCCAAAGTTGCTCGTTGTGGAGAATGGGTACCACCAAGTTGGCACGAACCTGAAAGCGCTCTAAAGTCCTGATATGGCACGGACTCAGATCAGATGCATAGATATCATCAATAGCTCTAATTCGCCCCTGTTGATAGGGAACCAAGTAGGTATTCCGAAAACAGGGATCATCGATGTTTTCTCCCAAGGCAGAAACCCACGCGGGGGATACAGACTCTGCTACCACAGTGCCGCTCCAGTCGGGGTGAAATTGATAGATGACAACGCGATCGGTCTGAAGAAATTCTTGCACTTCGCGCACAGTGCTGCTTAGAATCCAGTCTAGGTCTAGCGACTGGCGGATGCGCCGAATAATGGTGGCAATTAGGCGCTCTCGATCAACTTGCTGGGGAGAATAGCCTATTTGAGGGGTATCCGTGAGTTCTCGGCAGATGTATAGCAATGATTGTCTCCAACCTTGGCTGCGCTGAATCGTGATAAGTAATTGGTGAGGGTTGCCACTGCTATCGAGAACAGTATGTCGTAACGATCGTGACACTGCACCCATAGTAGGCAGATTTTTGATGGATTGACCTAACAATGCAGAGATATGCCGCTGCCGATAAACTTGCTCAACAGAGTAGCCTAACAACCGCTCTACATTAGGGCTGACAAATTGCAGTTGGCCGTTGCCGGTGGTAATGAACACTAAATCCGCTGGTGTCGTGCTCATCAGTGAAAACAACATACCCTGATCTAGCCTTACGCCAAACAGCGATCGCAGCAGATACACTAATTGACTGATCATTTCATTAGGAACAGGTCGGGATCAACAGGGATAGTCAGGCTAAATGCAAAATTTTCAGGAATGATTACCTCCGGTTATACCTTTCATTACTATGGAAACACTGCTAACCAGCTCTTGGATAGAGAAGCTTCTAAATTCATGAAAGTTATACAATCTACTGGTCAACTATGAAGATGTGAAGAGGCAATGCCATCTATCCATCTCCAATGCATAACCGTACAGCTAGATGGTGAAACTGGTTGCAAACTACGCTGCTTAGTCTAACCTAGAAGCTAAAACCCTTGTGCTATGAGGCTTTGAGACGAAGCTTAACTGTCAGGTAGCCTGGTAAACAGGTCAAGCGGTAGATGACCGTAAGTTTCACTAATGCCATCAGCGTAGTAGGACTGGCAAGACACCAGCACGCCTCGATGGTTGCCAGGGTAGCTGTCTACGTAGCAAGTGCCTGAGTTAGGTTTGTACTTGATGTAGACAGTGCCCTGACGGGGCTGCAACGTAGGAACAGTGTCATAACCTAAAGCGGTCAAGAAACTGGTCAACGCTGCCATGCCTTGGTCAAAGGAGTCAGCACAAACACCAAAAATTTGGTAGTCCGACAGCTCTGTCACTAGCCTGAGTGCCTGCTGAACCTTTGCGCGGACAAGCAATCCATCTAAAGCTGATTGCCTAGTATGGTCAAGGCAGTCAAATTGCTTCAGTAACGCATGGGCTTCAGAAAATGTCAAGGCAGCGACTTCAGGCATCTATAATTTCACAATCACCATAGGTAATAATACTTTGAACTCATTGTGTTGAGCAAGTTGCTATGGTGGGCGAAAGCTGACGAGGGCTATTAGTCTATGTGTCTTTTTTGGGCTGTACCAGCGATCGACCCACGGCAATATTCTTGGTCTTTCAGCCAGCTTTAGGATAGCCCACTCTACAATAGGAATAGGGTGGATACCAACGTAGTCAGTGGAGATAGGGGAGATTTGGTACGCCAATAGGGCAACAGGTTTTTCCCAATGCAGCCATTCTGATTACTTGAGCATTCCCTGGAAGGGTGGTTATCAGCAGGGTTAGTCTGCTCATGAAGAATCAACAGATTGTTCGAGTTTGTCAACATACCACTTGCCAAAATAATGGCTCCAAAGCTACGTTGGCAGCCTTTTTAAGCCAGGCTCCAGCCGGAGTAGTGGTCACTGGCACTGACTGTTTGGGGCTTTGTAACATGGGGCCATCGGTCTATGTTGAGCCAGATAGCACGTGGTATTGTCGAGTGCGGGCGGAAGATGTGTCTACGATCGTCCAATGCCATCTGAATGATGGTCAGCCTGTCCAAGAGTTGCTCCATCCTCGCTATCATCCCCACTATTGAGACAGCTTGAGATAAATGCTTGAGCTAGTCACGGGTTTTGATCAGAGTCATGCCTGTAACTTAATACATGTGTTTTGATAGAATTCAGTTGTGCTGGTTGTAATCCATAGGCCAGTTGTCTCAATCTACTCATCCATTTGTCATTCATCTCGTTATTAATCTCGTAGTGTTCTAACTAGTGTTATGCCCCACGTAATTGCCCAAGGGCAGGTGATTTCATGTCCTTTAGGAGCTAATCTGCGGCAGGTGCTGCTCCAACATGGCGTTTCTGTGCATAATGGTGGTGCCCAGGTCATCAACTGTCGGGGACTGGGTACCTGTGGCACTTGTGCTGTGCAGGTAGAGGGAGATGTATCTGCACCTAACTGGCGCGATCGCACACGCCGATCGTTGCCACCCCATTCTCCCCACCGTAACCTGCGTCTTGCTTGTCAAACTAAGGTGCTAGGGTCTGTGCAGGTCACAAAATTTGATGGCTTCTGGGGACAAGGAACCTGCCCCGTATGGACTCCAACCCACTCATAAGGACTGAACCATGATCCGTATTGTTGTCAGTGTTGCAGCATTTGTGCTTGCGATTTTGCTAATCCTAGCGTCAGGTTTTCGTCTGCCATTCCGGAGTAGTAATCAACCTACGTCTAACCAGTCTCGGTCTGGTTCCCCTGGGTTGCTTGATCGCCTATTGAACCGTAACAGACCTTCACCCCAACAGTCACCCCCTGCGGCTACGGGCTTCAGCACAGGAACGAATAACCAAGCGCAGCCCGGTAACCAAGGAACTGCTTCACCAACTCAGATTGCTCCGTTGAATGCACCACAACCTGCTAACCCTAGAGCTGACCTTGCCCCTAGTCCCACTATTCCGCCTGGGACTGTGCCGTCTGGCGTTCCTGCTGGCAGTCAAGATTATAGTGCTCAGATAACGGGTACTGGTAGTCGCGGTACAGGAGCAGATCGTCCTCCATCCACCCCTAATACCTCGGCGGGGCCTT
>JANWZG010000094.1 GCA_025054735.1 Cyanobacteriota bacterium
GCCTATTTGGGTGGCCTCATGGCGGGCTTAGGTACAGCAATATACAGTCTGTTCTGTGCGATTAAGTTTCATGAACCACTGGCATTCATTAAAGTGCAGCAAGCGTGGCGATCGTCCCTAGGCGGTTTGGACTGGCAGGGATGGCTTAAGATTCTGAACGGCGGTGTCATGGGAATTCTCATGGCTGACAACTGGCTGACTAAGGGTGTGTTAGCACTATTGCTGTGTGGGACGTGGCTAGGAATCATCTGGTTGTGGATGGCACGACATCGACTGACCTCTACCATGCTCGGTATTGCTAGCTTTACATTGCTCCTGGTGTTGTGGCTGCAATGGGGCAACGAAATGATTGCTACCATATTGACGATCGGCGGCTTTTGCGTGCTCTGGCACTATCGCTATCAACTTACAACCAGCACATTACTGTACGGCGTAGCGGTAATCAGCCTTGCGATCGCCTCTGGCAGCACCATGTCCGTTGATCGCATTGTCTACGGTACAGTTTCCATCAGCATTGCTGGTGCTATGGTGTGTCGCCGTTATCCCACTGTTGGGCTGGCAACTATCATCTATTGCGCCCTAGCCCTTGTGCCATTCTCAATCCGGTTTGCCCAAGCACTCCATGCCTAGGAGAGTATCATTAGTTACGTCAGTCCAACCAGGCCCATCTCGCCCTTACCTCTTGATGTTCCCCTTAACTAGGCTGGGAAAGCAGCAAGCGTTGGATGTAGCTTCTCTCCTGAAGGGAAGGGCCTTTAAGGAAATGTCAACTCGCTGCGTATGCTAGCGTAATGCAACAAATGGTGAGGAGAACGGGTCACTGTCTCCTAGCCTATGTTTTGTAACCACGACTTGTCTATGAACTGCAACTGGAAGATTGGTCTGCGCATCGGTGCTGGCTGCTTGAGCCTATTAGCAGCAACTCTTGTGATTGCACCATGTAGATCTCAAGCGGAAACCATTAAGGCAACAGCGATCGCTGCACTTGCCATGCAACGCCTAGGGGATAAGTTTTCCCCAGATATTCAGGCAACCCTAGCTGCCTGCCGTGACCGAGGCAAGGTCAATCTCAGTCTTGGCCCCGATCAAGATGGTTCGGTGATTTGTGGGGATCAAAGTCGGAACTCTCCGGTGCAGTATCAAGCCTATGTCGCTACCCTATCGGATTTACTGTCTGGTATGGGTCTAGCTGGTATTCGTAGCTATATGCAAGCCAATCCACAGGTTTCGCCCCGGTTTGTAGCCGCGATCGCCCGCACGCCTAATGGTACCCGACTCGTGCGCGACGAGGTGCGCAAAGCCCTGGCAGATAGCGCCATTGTGGCCGGAGAGTCGCCATCCGTGAACCTATTAACCGATCAGGTTTTACAACGGGCGTTGCCTATCCTGCGCAACCCTGCTGCCCTGCAGTCACTCTACGGCACATCAAGCCAATATCGCCAAGTGGTGCAAACTTTCTGTACCCCCCCCGGAACTTCGGTTGAGCAATTGAAGTCTGCCATTCCCCAGCTTAATTCTGTGCAACTTTATGCCATCTGTGTGAAAGAATCAGGACTAGCCGATGAGATACTAGGACAACTGGTTAAGTAGCAATTAGTGATTATGGTTCGTGTTCGTCTAGCACCTAGCCCAACTGGGAATTTACACATCGGCACTGCTCGCACGGGAGTGTTTAATTGGCTGTTTGCCCGTCATCACGGCGGTCAGTTTATCTTGCGGATAGAAGATACCGATGTGGAGCGATCGCGCCCAGAATACACCCAAAACATTCTCGATGGTCTGACATGGTTGGGATTGACCTGGGATGAGGGGCCAATTTTTCAGTCCCAGCGAATGGACTTATACCGACAACGGATTCAAGATTTGCTAGATAGGGGCTTAGCTTACCGTGCTTACGATACACCAGAGGAACTAGAGGCTATGCGAGAGGCTCAGAAGGCTCGCCACGAAGCCCCTCGCTATGACAATCGCCATCGCCACCTGACCTCGGAGCAAGAGGCTGAGTATATTGCTCAGGGACGACAGCCCGTGATTCGGTTTAAGATTGATGACGATCGAGACATTTCTTGGACTGACCTGGTTCGGGGCACCGTCACCTGGAAGGGTCGAGATTTGGGGGGCGATATGGTTATTGCTAGAGCCGCTGCTGCCGATGACATTGGCCAACCCCTCTATAACTTTGTGGTGGTGGTGGATGATATTGACATGCAAATCACCCACGTCATTCGGGGAGAAGATCATGTGGGCAACACTCCCAAGCAGATTTTGCTGTACGAGGCGTTTGGTGTGCCAGTGCCGCAGTTTGGCCACACCCCTCTGATTCTGAACCAGCAGGGAGCCAAACTCTCTAAGCGGGACGGGGTGACATCGATCAGCGATTTTCAGCAGATGGGGTACATTTCAGCGGCGATCGCCAACTACATGACCCTACTGGGCTGGTCACCACCAGAGGGTATGGCAGAGATTTTTACCCTTTCAGAAGCTGCTGCTGTCTTTGGTTTTGAACGAGTCAATAAGGCTGGGGCTAGATTTGACTGGGATAAACTCAACTGGATCAACAGCCAGTATCTTCACCAAATGTCAATTCCAACTCTTACCGATGCGTTGATTCCCCTATGGCAGGCAGCAGGTTATACGGTTGATAGTGACAGTGATCGTCCTTGGTTAGAGGCACTTACAGCCCTTCTAGCTCCTAGCTTGGTGCGGTTATCCGATGCTGTAGAGCAAGCTCAGTTGTTTTTCACACCCCTCACCATGACCCCAGACGCAACGGCACAGCTTCAGCAACCCCAAGCCAAGGAAGCCATGCAAGCAGTAGTTGCAGCCTTGGCAGGCTACCCTACCCTGAGTTCAGAGGATGTGCAGGCGATCGTGGGTAACGTGGTTAAGACCCTAGGTGTAAAGAAAGGGGTAGTGATGAAATCACTGCGGGCGGCCCTGACGGGCAGTTTGCAGGGGCCTGACCTCACCCAATCCCTTATATTGTTCCATCAAAAGGGTTTGGCCACCACACGGATTCAACAGGCGATCAGCGAGTGACTATACTATCCAGCAGGTGTGACCATCACGGCAAGCAGGTAGGTAAAACCGAATCCTGATCCGTTGGGCGATCAGATCGGAATCTTGACAAAATAGACATAGCTTTGACCCAAGGGTACAGATTATGAAGCAAGGACTATCAGGATTTTCCATGCGTCGTGCAGTGCAGGTATTGCTAATCAGCGTCACTATGTTGGTGTGTTCTGTAGGGATGTTGATGCAGCCAGCCCTCGCCAATACTGAACTGCTGCAATCTAGCAGGCTAGGTGCCACAACAGCACTTAATCTGAGCGAAAAGCCAGGAACTTCAAGCTTTGTGGCGGCTGCGGTGAATCAAATTGGCCCTGCTGTTGTGCGCATCGACACCGAGCGTACCATTACCCGTCGTAGTGATCCCCTCTTAGACGACCCCTTCTTTCGAGATTTCTTTGGTAACGATGGCTTCAGTGCACCTCGGCAGCAGCTAGTGCGTGGACAAGGCTCTGGCTTTATTGTCGATCGGAACGGCATCCTCTTGACCAATGCCCATGTTGTGGACAATGCCGACAAGGTAACTGTGACTCTCAAGGATGGGCGTACCTTTCAAGGGAAGGTCATGGGTGTCGATGAAGTTACTGACCTAGCTGTGGTGAAACTAGAAGGTGTCAAAGGTGATCTGCCTGTGGCGAAACTAGGAGACTCTGATAAGGTACAGGTAGGGGACTGGGCGATCGCTGTGGGCAATCCCCTAGGTCTAGACAACACAGTGACCTTGGGCATTGTTAGTACGCTAAAGCGGTCTAGTGCTCAGGTGGGCATTCCTGACAAGCGCTTAGAGTTTATTCAAACTGACGCTGCCAT
Source organism: Cyanobacteriota bacterium (assembly GCA_025054735.1). Taxonomy (NCBI): domain Bacteria; kingdom Bacillati; phylum Cyanobacteriota; species Cyanobacteriota bacterium. The sequence continues at coordinate 3,880 of JANWZG010000094.1, forward strand.
TAACCCTGGAAACTCTGGTGGGCCATTGCTGAATGCTCAAGGTGAAGTCATTGGGATTAACACAGCTATCCGTGCAGATGCTATGGGCATAGGCTTTGCGATCCCCATTAACACTGCTAAGGCTATTCAGGCCACTCTGGAGAAAGGGCAAAAGGTACAGCATCCCTACATCGGCATTCAGATGGTGACGCTGACGGCAGATATGGCGCGAGAAAATAATCGGGATCCTAACACATCTGTGCAGTTGCCAGAGGTGAATGGCGTACTAGTAGTGCGGGTACTGCCGAATATGCCTGCTGCTGAAGCAGGGTTGCGTCGTGGTGATGTAATTGTAGCCGTTGATGGCCAATCGGTCACTAAGGCTGATGAGTTGCAGGCGATCGTCGAGAAGACTCGCGTGGGCCAAAGCTTACGACTCTCTATCCGTCGGGGTAACCAATCTCGCGACATTACTGTAAAAACAGGCGAACTGCGGGAACAAGCATCGTAAGTCTCCAGCGGTCTGCCCACAAGCACGGTGACAGGGGGTGTGAGGACAATTTGCCTTGCACCCCCGCTGATTTTGACCTCTGGATGCCTGTAGCTAGTAAGCAGCCTTTTATTGCGCTGATTAGGACACAAACGATCCTCATCCCCTAACCCCTTGTGTCTTGCAAACATGTCTAGCAAAAATTGCTTGCGATCGTTTTAGCTTCCTGTGCTATCAATGGCTATCGACAGGTTAACGGCAACATATAGTGCCTAATCGTAGTTGAGAGGACTAGATCAATGGGACGACTGAATTACGGCTGGGTAGGGTTGAGTGTGATTGCGTCAACAACTGCGTTGCTCGCCATTGCCAACGAGGTTAATGCGAATCCAGAACGGTGGGAGTTGTTTCCAGCGCCAATCACGAACACCTCAGATTCGGGATACTCGGCTCGCCTCAAACCTATTGCCGTTAGCCAGCCCCCTACCATTCCTGCTTATCACCAGTCCACCCTGTCAGGCCATCGGTCATCACCACTTCAGACTGTGCTCTCAGCCGATGGGTTTCCTTCCCCCACAGCCCTGAGAAGCTCCGCAGCTAGCAATGACTACTCTGGTGGCAATCCCACTACGGCCCTACCTAGGGTTACTGCCACAACTACAGCATCCCCTAATCCAGAAACAACGCTCTCCGCTGATGCATTTCCTACCCCAGTAACCTTGCGAACCTCGGTTGCCATTAATCAACGACCAGCCACCCAGCCGTTACTGGCAGCTCCCGTGCCCCCTCCACCAACTCTGCGTCCATCAGCATTACCGAGCACTCCTGGCACAGTGTCAACATCGTCACCATCTGCACCATCCGCACCAACACCAGTCTTGACACGACCACCTCTGACGATCGCCCCACCACCAGCATCGCCTCCTACCCTACCTGTTACTACAGTTTCAGCGGTTGCCCGACCATCCAATGCAGCGCCTCGGCAAATTATCATCACCCCCAGCCCAGCACCCTCTCCACCGACTGTGCAGCCGATACCGCTTACCCAACTTCCAGTGAGAGCAACCTCTCCTACAGCTCGCAATAGCGCGATCGCTCCTATTCCGTCTCCACCAGCCGCTTCACCAGTAGCATCGACCATAGCTCCCTTACCCGTGCCCCGCGCTACGATTCCCATAGGTTACACCGGGGATCGTAGGTCACCTGTGTTCACTAGCCCCAATGTACCAGCAACGGGCGCTACATCTGCCCCTTGACCAGTTACCCCTAGTGGCTCTAGGCTAGACTATCGGGGTTTGGTCAACGATTGTTCATGCGCAACGAGTCGTTATCTCACAGCATCATGATGCTCTGTATGGTAGGAGCAGTTGCTGTGGTTGTAGGGCAATGGCAACCCTTGTTTACTCCGAGCGTTGGTGTTCAACAGCGGCTTTTTAAGCAGTCTGAACGCTCAGATATCCGTATCGTGGTGGATTTAAGCGATCGTCGCGTTTATCTCCATCACCAGCAGGTTGTGAAGGCGAGTTATCCCATTGCTGTGGGGCAAAAAGGGTGGGAAACACCAACGGGTAGGTTTATGGTCTTAGCTATGCAAGAATACCCTACATGGCAACACCCCATCACTGGGCAAGAAATTCCACCGGGAAAAGGTAATCCCCTAGGTGCCCGTTGGATCAAATTCACCACTGCTGATTACTTAGAAATTGGGTTTCATGGCACCGAGCAAGAGAACACCATTGGTCAAGCGGTTTCCCATGGCTGTATACGGATGCGTAACTCAGATATTATTCAGCTCTATGACCAAATTAAGCTAGGTACAATTGTTGAAGTACGCCCCTAGTGTTGAAGCACGCTCCTAGAGGGATAGGACAAACTACAATATCTACTACTTGCTCTCCTATGTTGGGACTACGGCTGTATAAACTAGAAAACCCTTAGGTAACCTGATTGCCACCAAGCATGACTTGCTTTCAGTTTGAACAGGATTTTGTCAACTCTCTGCGCTGCATCCCTATGCGAGTGCGCTACAACTTAGACGCTTGTAGTGTAAAGCTCAGTCTTCAGCAATGGCAACAGTTGACCCTTCAACAACGCCAAGGATTACTAGAGTTGCCCTGCGAGACGGCGATCGAACAAGCAAATTATCGACAACAGTTACAGCAGTGGTTGCTGGCTCGAACCGGAGCAGAAGCCCCCACCCTCGCAGCAGATAAACGGACAGCTTGGGCGATCGCAGCAGTGCCTGACACAATTCCTGAATCAGTCCAAACTCAAATTATGGCGGCTGGAGCCACACTATCCCTCACTCAATGGCAAAATCTAACGGCGTTGCAACGGTTTGTGCTGATTAAGCTCAGTCAGCCTGGGCATGAACATCGTAATTTCTTGCCTGCCCTACAAGAGTTTGGACTAGTTGAGAATTCCTATACAAGCGAGACCTAAGTCAGGATGACTTTCAATGTCAATGATGTTGATGTTAATGATGATGGTAGCCATCTTCCTCTAGCAGACCATTAGGCCTTGGTTATACCAATTCCCTGGACTATCGTTACAGATGGCTTTTGTAAGGACTTAAGTCCTTACTACGAACTAATGGTACGAACTAATGAATTGTGTAGCGAACTAATGGATTGTGTAGCTGGCTTTTAGAGAAATGGTATTACTAGCTCTAGCCTTAGCCCTATTATCATGAGTTACCTTAAGTAGGCGTGGCTATACTAGGTCACTAGTTGCTAATAGCCAGAAGAGTTGGCCAGCGACCCAATGATTCAGCTCTGACTCTGGTGCCATTTGGACTGACTCCCCAGTAATTAACTCGAACTATCCCTCTAGGTCATTCTCAGAATCATTGCTCTAGACAGCATCGTCCTCAAAGCTGGCAAATCTCACCTTAGCTTGCACCAGCACCCTACCTCAGGGAGGTTTAGTAACTGATGCTCTATAGCATAGCGCACAGAAAGAAATCCCCAACTTCCTAAGAAGCCGGGGATCTGCTGTAAACCAAGACCTATAGCTGGGTTACGCTAGCGTGAACCCAACATTTAGCACTTATACCGTCATCACGCTGCCTAGAAGGAGAAGCGAGTCCGGATGATACCAACGTACTGGGTGTCGTTGTTGGTGTTGTGCTCAGGATTGGTGATGATGATGATACCAGGGGTAATCTGAATGTTGTCGTTCAACTGATAGCGATAGAAGGCTTCAATGTGGTAAGAAGTGGTGTTACCTTCTGGGCCAAAGGTGCCACCAGTACGCTGGGGTGGCTGACCGAAGATAATACCCGCCAAGTCGCCCCGATTAAACAAGTCCCTAGCACCGAACTGCACAGCCCAGTTGATGATGTCAGCACGAGAAGCACCAGTAGTAGCAGAAGCTTGTTCATAGCCAAACCATCCAGACAGTACCAGTTGGCTGCTAATATCCCACTGGGCGTTGATAGAGTATTCGTCAACGTTAGTGCGTATACCACCCAAGGGGTTATTGGCAACAACACTACCCGTAGCGCCAGTTACACCGGCACCAGCGGGATAGTAGGAACGACCATAGAGGGCAGCAATCTTCAAGTTGCTCACGGGACGGAAAGTTACCTGAGCCAAGGCAGTGAACTGACCATCAAACAAACCCGCGCTAACGGCAGGGTTTTGTGCCGCAGCATTAGCCGCCAAATATCCAACCGTGGCACTCACCCAAGGTGCAAACGTGTATTCCAGAACGGCACCTGCACCCGTGGTAGAACGGTAGATGGGGTTGAAGCGGCCAAAACGGGAGATAGAACCAGTGCCAGTACCCTCAAAGGGAGATAGGGTGTCGTAGATGCGATCGAATTCACTGCGAGCAGCAATTGTAATCCGGCCACTGCCCAGAGCTGGGAACCGATAGGCTAAGTCATCAATTTCAAAGTCCGTACCGTTGTTGCTAGTACCAGTAGAACCCAACTGAGTCATGTTGGTACCAGTGTTGCTACCATTAGTCGCAGCGTTGTTGACGGTTCCTAATGTACCAGTACCAATGTTGCGGTACTGAATCCGAGTCCGTAGACGATCGCGCCCAGTGAAACTGGTATCAAACGCCAAGCGAACCTGACTAGTGAAGGTAACGTTTTCACCAACTCGGGTACCGGCAGCCAAGGCTGGACGTGGGCCAGCAGCAGAAGTACCCACAGGGTTAGCTGCTGACTGAATGTCATCGCCATCGATCACGCCAGAAATCACAAATAGAACTTCACCGCCCAGCTTGGTGTTGGTGGAGAACTGTTGTGCTTCCAAAGTGGCAACTTTGTCGTCTATCACATCTATGCGCTCGCGGATAGCATCAAGCTCGGCCCGGAACTCTTCCTGCAAACGCTTCAGAGTTTCAATGTCCGACTTGGTAGCAACACCAGCCAATCCCTGGGCAATCAGGTCATTGACCTTGTCCATACAAGCGTTCAAACCAGCAGCAAACTCAAAGCGGCTGAGGGGACGATTGCCACGGAAGGTGCCATCAGGATAACCAACAATACAACCGTAGCGCTCTACGAGAGATTGCAAGGACTGATAGGCCCAGTCAGTAGGCTGAACATCAGACAGTTGGGTAACGGAGGTGACTTGACCAACAGAATCATCGCTACCGTAAGAGCGTACTTGACGCATGATATCGGACGTTGCTTGACCACCGTCTTGGCGACCATAGGAGCGAATTTGAGTCAGAGTAGACGATGAATCAGCAGGATTTGCCAATGCAGATGAAGATAGCAGACTGATACCCAGCAGAGCAGGTGCAGCTACTAAAGAATGCCATAGGATTTTGTTCATAGTTAATGAGTTCCTCACACCTGAGCGAGAAATTGCTTTACAAAAAACAATGCCTCTAAGCTATCACCATACCAAAGGATGGGCATGTTTGCCAGATCACATCGATTTGTCTTTCTGCCTCAAGCGATACAAAACACATTATCAATACCAATCGATATAAAGTCATATATACTCTGCGTGGCTTGTCAACAGGAAGGCCTTCCTTGCAGTTGTAAGGTTTGGCAGTTGATTTCCACGTAACCTTAGGAACCGAAGTTTCCACTAGTTGTGACCTCTAGTCTAGTTTGGTAATTTGGGCCTCATCTTTGGTCAATGGGTTGCTAGGGTCAGAAGTGCTGTCAACTCGCTTAGAAAAGCCCCAAGCAAACAGCAGCGCGATCGCAGCAATCATGAGCCATTCGGGGGGTACAAGGCTATCGTTAATGACCTTGAGGAGTAGCCTGCCGCCTACTAGACCAACAGTAACGTAGCCTGCATCTTGCAGATGGACGTATTCCTTGAGCCAGCGGATGAACAGTTCCGCCATGAAGCGCAGAGCAATGACTCCAACGAGGCCGCCCGTAATGACAAGCCATGTCTCTTTAGAGATAGCGATCGCTGTGGTAACACTATCGAGGGAAAAGGCTAGGTCGGTGAAGGCAATAACAGGAATAGCCTGCCAGATCGCTGTGAATTGAGCACCGTGATGGCGATTGTCATCATCGGTATCTGAAGTGAAATATTGAAACACCAACCAGAGCAAGTAGGCGGCACCCGCTAACTCAAATTGCCAAAATTGCAGCACCCATGTGGCAGATAAAATCAATGCAACGCGCAGAGTAAAGGCCAGCACTAAGCCAATATTCAATGCTTGCCGCTGAAGGGTAGGATTATCTAGTCCACGGGCGATTGCAGCTAGGGCAATGGCATTGTCGGCTGATAGCACCATTTCTAGAGCGACTAGGATGATGATCAGTGCTGCTGTATCAAAGCCAAAGTAGTCAGGAGGCGTGATGAATTGGTCTAACATCGGTGCGTTTTCCGATCCGAAGAATGTTATAGGTTAAACGTCAACTCCTATCAGCTTAATGCAATTTACTGCAATGGTGTTCTATAGCAAAGATGCAACTCTAGAGCAACTTGGCGATCGGGTTCTAGCAGCTACTTGGGCTGCCTTTCCCCAGTTAGCTCGTAACCAGCTTGCGCTAACGTGGGTGGTGTACGACCCGCCGTTTCCGGTAAATACCGGCGGAGCAATTGCACCTGAAACCTTTTGGAGTCAGCCTGTGCGGGGATTTAGCTATCGAGGAGTTGAGCGAATTTACCCTGCCAGTGTGGTGAAGCTATTTTATCTAGTAGCGATCTACGAGTGGTTAGAGAAGGGCATGGTACAGCCATCCGTTGAGTTAGATCGCGCTATTCATGACATGATTGTGGACTCCAGCAACGATGCCACTAGCCTAGTAGTAGACGTGCTCACGGGGACAACGAGCGGGCCAGAGTTGCCAACTGGCCCATTTGCAACTTGGCAAACCCAGCGCCAGATTGTGAATCGCTACTTTCAATCCTTACAGTGGGAAGAGTTGCAGACTATCAATGTATGCCAAAAAACCTGGTGTGATGGCCCCTATGGACGGGAACGGGCTTTCTATGGCCCAGCCATGGAAAATCGCAACATGTTGACAACTGATGCTACCGCCCGCCTGCTCCACAGCATTGTAGGGGGTGTTGCCGTTTCTGCCCGTGCATCCCAGGCGATGATGGCCCTCATGCAGCG
>JANWZG010000095.1 GCA_025054735.1 Cyanobacteriota bacterium
TAATTTGACGAGCCAATTCCAGTGCTGATCGCAGGGAGGTAGGTAACTCAACAGTGGCTTGCAAGAGTTCAGGCGGGATGGCTTGGTATTGACGTAGGGCTGCGATCGCAGCACCAGGACTACCCTGGGCCATCGCTAACAGTTCGGGATAGTTCAAGATGTGGTGGTGGCCTATTTGGGTTAGCACTTGGGTCATGGCAGCAGGATCCAGCCGCTGAAAGGGAATGCGCTGGCAGCGAGACACTAAGGTCGGCAACATGGCATCTGCGCTGGGTGCAATCAAAATCACGGTGGCTTGCCCAGGCTCTTCCAAGGTTTTCAGTAAGGCGTTGGCTGCTGCCTCTGCCATGGTTTCAGCATTTTCTAGCACAACGATTGAGCGATCGGCCTCTAGGGGTGGACGACTGAGAAACTGGGTAATTTGGCGAATTTGTTCTAGACGGATAGCAGGTGCCGATCGGCGGCTGATGCCCTGCATTTCTGCTTCTGCAACGGTCAGCAGTTTGCCTTGGTGCTGGTAAGTAGGGGCAACCCAAAGAACATCTGGGTGATTACCCTGGTGCAGCCGTTGATATAGGACTGAAGCCTTATCTGTCGGGGAGGATCGGGCGAACAAGGCTTGGATAAAGCAGCGGGCAGCAAGGGCACGACCAACCCCTTCAGCTCCTGCAAAGAGGTAGCCAGGAGCCACTCGATCGCGCTGCACGGCTTGAGTCAGGAGGGCGATGGCTGTGGGTTGACCTACTAATGGGGCAAATAAGGGGGCAACTGGGTTGGTCAAGTCACTAGACACAGTTACGACAGGGTCAGTATGCGATAGGAGATTGGTTGGGAGCAACGGCACAAATTTGTTCACAGCCAGCCGCAGGAAAGTTTCGCCAATCTAATGCCTCCCTAGGATTTCCCCATCCCAGTTGCAATATCACCATGAGGCGGTCGTCTCGTCCGTGGCTAGAAATACTAGCCCAGTCTGTGCGATCGGCAATGCCAGCTACCTCAGCCATCACCAGGGGTCGATGTTCTCGACCTGCATTCACGGCTAAGTACAGATCCATACCTTCTGTAACCTGCTGCCAAAAGGCCACGACTTGAGGTTTTGCTTGACGGAGCAGGGTGATATCGTCTGGAAGGGCTATGAGTTGGTCATGGACGATCGGATAGTGGAGTGTTTGTCCTCGGATAGTGACTTGCCGCCAAACCACACCAGAGACCTGGTGCTCCCGCTGATATTGATGGATGGTAGCGCGAAACTCGGCATAGGCAGTGAATTTCTGTAAGCCTTCTGTGTTTAAGAACTGATCGATGAGGGGATTAATACCTGCTTTAGCTACAGCCAAATTCAAGCGTTGTCCATTCACACAGGCCCGCTGTTCATCTGCCAGAATCTGCACCAATTCCTCAGTTGTATAGACTGCTGTCATAGGCATCTCAACTTATGGCTAGGATGCAGGTTGAGTATAGACTCGATTAGGGTAGCGGCTTTCGAAGTAGGCGATCGCTGCCTCTCCAAAAACCCAAGCTGCTGCTGCACTCACACTAGGACGAGCAATTTGGCGCAATCCAGGAGGCAGATAGCGTCCCAGTTGCCACGCGGCTAGCAGCAATAGGTTTGCTCCGCCTGCGGCCATAATCGTGCCTGCAAGAGCACCTGCTCCACCTGCGGCTAGAATTTCCATTCCATAAATAGCAGCGATGCGGCTGACAATCAATCCTTGGACAGCCGTAATACTGACATTAAAGGCTTGGGTGCCAAATACGGGAATTTCTCCTGCTAAACCAGCCGCTGCACCACCTCCTAACATTAGCAGCAGTTCATCTCGAGCTTGATCGCGACAATATCTCGTAGTCATCACTCTGCTCCACATTCAGACTGATGACTACACCATAGCTGATTAATTGGATGGAGGAAACTGCTGGGTACGCACATCATCCATGTAGTCTTGGACTGCCTGGGTGATGACATCGCGGAGATTGACGTAAATACGGGCAAAGGGGGGTAGGCGATCGGAAATTCCCAACAAATCTGCGGTAACGAGAATTTGGCCATCACAATGTACTCCTGCCCCAATTCCGATCGTTGGGATCCCCAATTTGTGAGTGATTTGCATTGCCAAGTCAGCCGGGATGTGTTCAAGGACGATGGCAAAGGCTCCAGCTTGCTCTAGAGCGATCGCCTCTTGCAGTAACTGTTCCCCGGCTTCAGGTGTTTTACCCTGTTGACGATACCCCAGTCGATGCACAGCCTGAGGTGTGAGACCAATGTGACCCATCACAGGGATCCCTGCCTGCACTAACCGAGCTACCGTCTCCACCACCAAGGGATAGCCACCTTCTAGCTTCACCGCCTGGGCTTCGGTCTCTTTCATGACTCGTCCGGCTGAATAAAGGGCCTGCTGAGCACTTTCTTGATAGCTCATGAAGGGCAAATCCACCACTAGCAATGCTCGCTGCACACCGCGTCGCACGGCCTTGGCATGGTGCACCATATCGTCAAGGGTGACAGGTAGGGTGGTGGCATAGCCTAACCCCACCATGGCTAACGAATCCCCTACTAGGATTACATCGATACCAGCCTGATCAAGCAGACGGGCAAAGGCATAATCCCAAGCCGTTAGTGCAGCGATCGCCCTGCCATGCTGCTTCCAATCCCTAAGTTGCTGTGGTGTAACTGGCATAGATAGTTGCTAGTGCTCGATAGAGGATGTGCCACCTATTGTAACCAGCTGCATACCCTTCAACAGCACATCAGGAGATTGTGTCCACAGTAGTGATGCTGTCAACAGCCTACAACCATTGACAGAGCTTTCTGTCTGCTACTTGGTTGGCAAGATTATGCACCAGCTACACCTACTCCAATCGGACAGGCGACTGATGTGCCACCCAAACCACAATAGCCATTAGGATTCTTAGCCAGATATTGCTGATGGTAGGCTTCTGCGTAGTAGAACTCTGGAGCATCCAAAATTTCTGTGGTGATAGCACCATAGCCTGCTGCGGTCAATGCCTGTTGATAGGCATCCCGTGAAGCTTCAGCTAGTTGCCGTTGCCGTTCAGAATAGACGTAGATACCAGAGCGATACTGAGTTCCCACGTCATTGCCTTGGCGCATCCCTTGGGTCGGGTCATGATTCTCCCAGAAGGTCTTCAGAAGCATCTCATAGCTAATCTTAGTAGGATCAAACACCACGAACACCACCTCATTGTGGCCAGTCATACCGGAACATACCTCGTGATAGGTGGGGTTAGGTGTATAGCCAGCAGCGTAGCCGACGGCTGTGGTAAAGACACCATCCAATTGCCAAAACTTGCGCTCGGCTCCCCAGAAGCAACCCATACCAAATAGGGCTGTTTCCATGCCTTCCGGAAAGGGTGGTTTCAACGGATTGCCATTCACAAAGTGACGTTCTGGTACAGGCATGGCATCTGTCCGTCCCGGTAATGCTTCCTCAGGAGTCGGCATTGAAAGTTTCTTCCCAAGTCCAAATAAAACCATAACTGTACCTCCGGGTCTCGAATAATGCTGCTCTCCTGCTATTGTAAAGATTTTTGTAAAGACGCTACCTAGTTTTTCGATAAGCCTTCACTAGGTTTTTGCTAAGAATCACCTTGCAGGTAAGCCTTACGCTTGGGGAAACAGCAATGGAAACCACCTCTATGCCAGTTTCAAAGCTCCTAAGCAGTTAGGTTCTGATGGAGCAATCTCTCACCATGGCGGCAATCAAGCAAGTCTGTTTGTAAACCTGGGAATTAACGTTGCCTTAATGAGCTATTGGCCAAGCCTTAACTCTAGCTCCCTATGATGAGCACGGCTTGAAAACTAAGAGCCGTGTAATGTGTTGAGGTAAGGTAGCGAATGGTAGCAACAACAACGAATGGTGGGCCTCTACGGGAGATAGGTAGATTTTCTACAGGAGTCTTTAGCACTGATGGTGGTGCTGCGGAAATTCCCGCCTATGACCCAGGGACACAGCGGCTATTTGTGGTCAATGCCATCACCAAGAAGGTAGATGTGCTGAGTCTTAGCAATCCTGCTAGCCCTGTCAAGGTAGCAGAACTAGATGCAGCGGGCGGCATTCCCAATAGTGTTGCTGTGAAGGATGGCATTGTAGCAGTGGCTGTGGAAGATGCTGTCAAGACCAATCCTGGTAAGGTGTTGTTGTTTGCAACCAACGCGACGAGCACTACTCCTCCATTAAAAAGCCTCACGGTGGGTGCTCTGCCCGATATGCTTACCTTTAGCCCCAATGGACGATGGATTCTAGTAGCTAATGAGGGTGAGCCTAACAGCTATGGCCAGGCTACTTCTGTTGACCCAGAGGGATCCGTTAGCATTATTGACTTGGCAAATGGTGTTGCTAACGCTACTGTGCGCACCGCTACCTTCACTAGTTTTAATGGTCAAATCGATGCCCTAAGAGCACAAGGGGTAAGAATTTTTGGCCCTGGTGCCACGGTCGCCCAAGATTTGGAGCCTGAGTATATCACCATCTCTGGGGATAGTCGCACGGCCTATGTAGCGTTACAGGAAGCTAATGCGATCGCTGTAGTAGACATTCCCTCGGCTACGGTGACGGCAATCCGACCATTAGGGCTAAAGGATTTCAGTGCACCCAACATTACGACGACCCTGTACGAGTGGACAGCGGCGAATCGTCCCCCTCTAGGCACTACTAGTGAAGGCCAGACCGTGCTGCTGGGTGGTTTCTCTGGTCTGTTCTTTGAAGGCACAGCCCCTAGCGGTAACCTGCGGTTTATTACCACCACCGATCGGGGACCTAACGGTGAACCCCAGGACTTGAATCCAACTAGTCCTGGCAATGAACGCCCCTTTGCCCTACCAAACTTTCAGCCCCGCTTTGTGCGCTTTGAACTCAATCCTACGGCTGCCCCTGGCTCTAACATCACGATTACTCAGCAAATTCTGCTCACCAAGCCTGATGGTTCACCGCTAACGGGCATCTCAAACCTGGGAACAGCCGCAAACCAAGGCTTAGCCTACAACGATGAAATTCCTGTGGATTTAGCGGGTAATATTTTGCCCTTTGACAAGCTGGGTGCGGATTTAGAAGGTATTGTTGTTGCAGCCGATGGCACTTTTTGGGCGGTGGATGAGTATCGTCCCGCTATCTATCACTTCAATGCCGCAGGCAGGATGCTAGAGCGGTTTATCCCAGCGGGGGGCGCGACTGCCGATGGTACATTTGGCACGGCTAATCTACCTGCTGTCTATGCTCAGCGGCGAGCAAACCGGGGGTTTGAGGCAGTTGCTCTGGAGGGCAACAAGCTCTATGCCTTTATTCAAACACCTCTGGACAACCCTGATGATGCTGGTGATACTGTATCCCGTGCTTCTCGCAACGGTCGCATCCTAGAGTTTGACATCAACACTAAGCAGGTCACTGGCGAATATCTTTATATCTTCGATGCAGTAACGGCTGCTGGTACGGCTCGTACTGACAAGATTGGGGATGCTGTGTCCCTAGGCAAGGGCAAGTTTTTGGTGGTGGAACGGGATGACCGTGATACCACTGCCTCGAACAAGTTGGTGTTTGAGATTGATTTGGCCAATGCTACTAACATCAACAATCCTGCCAACTTTACCCTACCCGCAGGCACGACGATCGAGCAACTTCAGCCCACCCAACTGACCACTGCTGGCATTCGACCTGTGAGCAAGCGCCTAGTGGTGAATGCTGCAACGGTCGGCTACAGCGGCACTGGTTTGGACAAAATAGAGGGTCTGGCCTTGGTGAACCCGACAACGATCGCGGTGATTAATGACAATGACTTTGGTGTGAATACAGCAGCAGTTGGGCCTGGCTCTGTGTTTCCAGTGAATAACGCTATCCGCCCTGTACAGGTTGGCCTTATTAGTGGCTTGGGGCTAACTCAACGCGCCAAAGGCTTAGATCCTAGCGATCAAGATGACCCTGATGGTACTGGCCCTCGCACCAATGTGGCCCGCATTGGCAACTGGCCCGTCTTCGGTATGTATCAGCCTGATTCAATTGCCAGCTATACTGTTGGCGGCCAAACCTACATCGTCACTGCTAACGAAGGCGATGCCCGCGACTACACCGGATTCAACGAAGAAGTGCGGGCAGCTAGCATCGGCGCAGCTAACCTCGATGCTACTGTTTTCCCTAATGCCGCTGCTCTGCTAAGCAACGCCCAGCTAGGCCGGTTGAATGTCACGAACCAAACGGGTAGAACTACTGCTGATGGTGCTGGCACTGACAACAACCCAGATTACGAAAAGCTAGTAACCTTTGGTGCTCGTTCTTTCTCCATTTGGAATGCAACCACTGGGGCGCTGGTGTTTGATAGCGGTGATCAGATCGAGCGCTTAATCCAGCAGTTCTATCCTGGTAACTTTAACGCTAACCACAGCGGCACTGGTGGTAACAACCTAGATGACCGCAGTGACAACAAAGGCCCAGAACCAGAGGGTCTAGTGCTTGGTAGAGTGAACGGACGCACCTATGTCTTCATTGGGCTAGAGCGTATTGGCGGCGTGATGGTTTATGACATCACTAGCCCCACGGCTCCATTCTTTGTGCAATACATCAACCCTCGTGACTTTAGCATCACTCCTATAGCAGCTAATGTGGCTACTGTAGGCGACCTAGGGCCAGAAGGGTTAGTGTTTATCCCGGCTGCCGACAGCCCTACTGGCAAGCCACTGCTGGCTGTAGCCAATGAAATCAGTGGCACTGTGGCTATCTTTGAATTTGATGCGACTAGGGTGCCAACTACGACTGTGATACCACCTAGTCTAGCCCGCGGCAATAACAATGTATTGACGATTAATGGCTCTGTGGCTAGCGCTCCCCAAACGCTCCGGTTCACTGTTGGGCAAGTCAGCAGTGCGTTTGTCAACGAAGTAGGGGTGTTCGTAGTGGATGATGACGAAGGTAGCATCGACGGGGTAGCTCCCACTGCCAGCAACTATCTGCAAGTCGCCCTCAGTCGTGCCCAAGTTATTTGCACTGCTCTGCCCAACAACCCCCAAACTGGTGGCAATCCTCGCAATATCAACTTTTTGGATGCTAACGAGCGTTTGGTCTTTTACTTGGTACAAAACAACTCTACGGATAGTGCTCTTTCTAGCTTGGCGGCTGGTCGCACCCCTACTGTAATGTTTGCCTCCCTCTTTGGGAGCACTACTTTCCAGCAAGCCCGCATCACCAACCAAGCTGGAGGTGGCTTCACTATCTCCTGGGAAGATCAAGTCGGCGGTGGTGATCAAGACTTTAATGACTTTGTGTTGAATGTGCAGTTAGCTACAGCAGATCCTCGCTTGGCTGCTATTACTCGCTACCAGGGTAGAAAAGAAGGTGAACTGATTGACCTACGAAGCCTGACGGGTAATGTAGCAGCGACCTTTACCGTTAATAGTGAGGCTGCCTTCAACAATACGGTTGGTCTCTACCGTGTCGATGACCCTACTGGTCGTATTGGCAACTTGGCCCCTGGTGATGCAGGCTATGCTCAGGCGGCCCTGCGCGATCGCCTGGTTATGTCTAGCGGGCGTGGTGGCACCAGCTTGAACAGTCTGGCTGGTGGTAGTCTGTTGGCTCCCTTCCTAGTGGCCAATGGTACAGTTCAGCAGTTCTTGGCTCAGAATGCTAACAACCAGTCCTCTGGAGCACCGATCGCCTATTTTGCTTACAGCAGTGCTAACCCCGATCGCATTGACCATGTTCGCCTCCTCGGCGATAACACCTTTGGTTTTGAAGACCTCCTTGGTGGTGGTGATCAAGACTTTAACGACATCGTGTTCCGCGTCAACTTCACCTAATTAGATTCACCCAATCGAAACACCAGCATAGTGTCTGAATGTTCGTGTAATCATTACATCCCTGGCGTTGCTAAGAAGCTGGGGATGCTGATTGTTGTGGGGGTGAATTCAGTGGTAGTACATTGTCGTCCCAAGCTGAATGTTGTGGATATGAGTACTGTGACTGCTTAAGTGTCAAAGCAAGTGTCAACGATAAGTGTCAAAGAGCTTGTAAGTTAGAGCTGGAGCATGAAGAGTTTTTCACTACTGCCTTATGCAAGAGCAACTAGGCCTTATGTAGCAGCAACTAGTCGGTTTGTTCGCAAGGTTTAATCTGGGTAAGCTCTGCGTAAATAGGGTATTTTATGCAAATTTAGAGTATCTTAAATAAGTTGTCGTTCTAGTAGTAGCTAGCGGACTCAGCCATGGGTGACTTGTATGGTGGTCATGATCCTAGAGATATTCCCACATACTCTATTGGCTATGCGGCGCGGTGTTTACGAATTCCAGCGGCAACAATCCGATCGTGGACAGTTGGGCAAACCTATCCAGTGGCGAAAGGAGAGCGCTTTTTTCAGCCGTTAATTCCTATTGCTGATCGTAAGCCTCGCCAACTTTCCTTTACGAACCTGATTGAACTTCATGTGCTACGAGCCATTCGTAAGCACCACCAGCTAAAGCTCAGTGCTGTGCGGCAAGCCCTAGACTTTATTGATCAACACTTTAAGATAGACCACCCTCTTGCCCGTGAGCAATTTCGCACCGATGGGGTTGATCTGTTTATTGATCGCTATGGAGAAATCATCAACGTTTCTCGGCAAGGGCAATTGGATTTGAGAAATTCCCTCAATGCCCATCTAGAGCGTATTCAGCCCGATGATTCTGGCTTTGCTATTAAACTTTATCCTTTTACCCGATCTGATGAAGCCCACAACCCTAAGATTGTAGTGATTGATCCAAGAATTGCCTTTGGTCGTCTTGTGATTGCTGGAACTGGAATCCCCACCCATATTATTGCTGAACGGTATAAAGCAGGCGACTCTTTGCAGGATTTAGTCGATGACTATGAGTGTGAGCCAAGCCAAATTGAAGAGGCTATTCGATGTGAATTGCCTGTGGCAGCATGAGTGAGTCGATACCTAAGGGTATAGTATTTTTTATTGATCGCTGTCTAGGACGTAACCAACTAGCTGAAGCTCTGAGAAAGCGTGGTGTTAGGGTGGAAGTACATGATGCTCACTTCAGCAAAGATGCTTTGGATGTAGACTGGTTGCCAAATGTGGGCGAACGGGGCTGGATCGTGCTTACCAAAGATAGCAACATTGGCAGGTGTGCTCTGGAGCGTATAGCAGTTACTAATGCCAACATTAAAATGTTTGTATTGGCTTCCCAAAACCTCTCTGGTGTTGACATGATCGATGCCTTTTCTCGTGCGCTCAGCAAAATCATCAACTTTGTTAGGGATAACTCAGCTCCGTTTATCACTAAAGTCTATCGAGATGGTCAAGTAAAGGAGTGGAAAACTGCAACGGATTTGCAAGCAGAACTCCAACAGTCTTCTGATGACTGACCTGACTTCAGGTCAAGGGGGTTGTCGTTGCTCGCAGAGGAGTAGCAATTGCCGTCAAGCATCACTCATGGTTATGCCGCAGGGCAGAGTAAACCAAATAGTAGTGCCCTTCCCTGGTTCACTACACACGCCAATGTCACCGCCGTGGGCTGAGACAATTTGGCGGCAAAGATACAGCCCCAGCCCAATGCCAGTACAACGAGGATTTTGCAGATTACGGACATAGGGTCTAAACAGACCAGTTTGATGCTCAGGGGCGATACCAACTCCGGTATCAACAACTTGGCAGTATAGGCGATCGCCCTCCACTGTTGCACTCACGGTTACCTGCACCCCTGATGGATTGTGTTTGATGGCGTTGGTAAGCAGGTGCTGCAACACCGATTTAATTTTCTCGACATCGGCAATAATCAGTGGCAAGGAAGGACTGAGATTGCAGTTGATGACTGCTTGGGAATCAGTTAGCTGGGGGGGAAGACTGGCAATCGCCTGTTGCACAAGGTCAGCAAACTGCACAGGACAGCGCTGAAGCATAAGATGGGCATCTTGGTCGAGCTGGTCTTCAGACAAAGCTGTAATCAAAGTTAGTTGGCGATCGCTAGCAGCAATCATTCGATTCAGCACATCGCAGTCTACCTGTGAATGACCATTGTTCATGTGAGTGTGCTGCATTTTCCTCAAGGCCATCAATGTGCCGATGATGGATGTTCGCAAATCATGGGAAACTGCCTGGGTAAACACACTCTTCATCTCATAAAACGACTTCAGTTCCTCCATGCGCGCCTGTAACTGGGCAGTACGATCAGCAACCTGTTGCTCTAGGGAGGCATTCAATCGTTGCACTTGTTGACAAAGTTGTTCTTGCTGAATAGTAGCTACCCGCTCTCGCTCCAAGGCTAGGCGCAATTTGGCCTCAACTTGTCGGCGCTCTTCTACAGTTGCAGCTAACACCAAAGCGGTAATCGTAGCTGCTGCAATAAATGTCTGAAGCAGCAGCGCACCTTCCCTAACTGATTGAGACTTGGCCAAAAACGGGCCTTGGCCTTGAAGTAGACCTGCAAGCGAAATTCCTAGCACCACTAGACTAGAGCAAACCGCTCCCCACTGGCCAAAGCGCAGGGATGCCCACATCATAATGGGAAACGGCAAGTATTCTAGGGGATAGTAAGCGATCGCAGTCGTCTGCGAGCAGCAGAACACAATCACACTGACAGCCACTAACAACAGACCACAGACCAGCCACTCGATGAGGCGTTCAATTCGTTGGTGTAGGATTGACCCCCAGCGCCGCCAACCGTGATGATGCAGCCACGACCATCCCAAAAAGCTCAGGGGAGCCACTTCTAAAATGCCAACGCCGTCGCCTACTGCCAACGTCCACCAATGATGCCACGCTTCCTGCCATGCTAGCTTGTGGATCATGAGAGCCATAGCTGTTTCCACTGAGGCATTAATGCTGCCTACTCCTATAACCCCTACCCCAACTAATAGGGCTACATCCCGTAATCGCTCTAGGGTAGGAT
>JANWZG010000096.1 GCA_025054735.1 Cyanobacteriota bacterium
GGCAATTTGAGGACGGGCCTTATCTGCTCGCAGTGCCTTCGTGAAGTGCTCAAGGACTTGCAACTTGTCACGGTGCGAGTCCATATCGATGAAATCAACGATAATCACTCCAGCAATGTTCCGGAGCCGCAATTGGCGGGCAATTTCTGTAGCAGCTTCAAAGTTTGTCCATAGCACCGTTTCTCGTGCTGTGTCCGAGCGCGTAAAGGAACCAGAGTTAACATCAATAACTGTCAGTGCTTCCGTGCGTTCAATAATGATGTAGCCACCAGATGGCAGGTCAACCCTGGGCTTCAAGGCTTCACGAATGGCAGCGTTGACGCGAAAGTATTCCAAAATTGGAGTTGCGGTCTCACGGTGCACCGACTCTTGAGGAGGGTGTTGCTCAACCAAGACATTGTGAGTTGGTTTGCCACCACTCCAGACAGCGATGTTTTGCTTTACACGCTTCATGCCCGTGTGGGAATCCACCACAATTCGATTCACATCACTACTGTAAAAATCACGCAAGACTCGCTGAATAAAGTCATCGTCTCGATTTAGCAAGGCTGGGGCACGAGTTGTACTAGCCTCATGCAGGATAGCTTCCCACTGTTTTTGCAACGACTCTAAATCTTCAATAATGGCTTCTTCAGTAACACTCTCTGCCTCAGTGCGCACTAGCAACCCCATGCCAGGCGGTTTAATCAAAATTGCAAGGGCACGCAGGTGATTGCGCTCGTTTTCATTGGCAATGCGACGAGAGAGACAAACCCCCTTACCAAAGGGCATCAAGACCAAATACCGTCCTGGCAGGGTAATATTACCAGTTAAGCGTGGCCCTTTTGTTCCGGTTGGCTCTTTCATCACTTGCACTAGTACCTTTTGCTGGGGTACGAGCAGTTCGGTGATAGAGGCTGCCGATCGCTTCAGTTTCAAGGGGCCTAAATCAGTCACGTGGATAAAGCCGTTGCGCTCCGAGTCGCCAATATTGACAAAGGCAGCATCAATCCCTGGAAGCACATTCTCAACAATTCCTAAGAAAATATCGCCAACCTGATGACTACCAGTGGCAACTACCAATTCTTGGATTTGATCTTCAGAAAAAACAGCCGCTATTCGGTGTTGTTCTGCGATGATAATTTGCTTTGACATTCAGTTTCCTCAACATTGACTAGCAGTGGAGGCAGCATAGATAGCCATATCCTCTCACTGTCAGGATTTCAGTAGGTTAGCGCCTCAACAAAAGGAAGAACCCAGGATGTGGATACAGCCTGCTCACCAGCAAAGCACATTCTCCACAGCGAGAGATAAACTCTCAGTGGCCTTGCTCTTGTCAGTTGCAACCATGTACTTGCGAATCTATGGGTAAACCGATTCATAGGAATAATAATCATGGGGCTAAAATACCGGATGGCACTAGCCGAGTAAAAATCTTGTGACAGACAGATCATGAATCAAGCTTGAATAATCAAGACGAAGGCTAGGATCTCTGGAAAGATTTCTGAACCTAAGCTAGAGCTTGAATGCCTGCAACAAGCATTAGCAGAGGCAATACAATATTGGTGGATGTCAGTAATGCTTAACTATGGACTGTTCAACAGTCTGACCTAAGCTTACCCCTTGAGCCTATTCAGAAACAACAGGCCTGAATTAAAACGGCTCCCAGAGCAGAATCTAGACATGTCTACCTGAGTTAGGAAAACCTCTGGTTTCCTTGTTCTAACTTAGAATCGGATCGTAACACAAGATAGCGACTTCGCCATCCGCAGATGTTGATGTGGTTTACCGTACCACTCACCATAGGTGCAGCCGATGAATGTGCAAGAGCTGTAGTGACATCCCTGATGTTTTTTCCAGCATCATCACCACGTGATGGGGTTTGAGGTGAGCACCGTCGTTGCGACAAGCCCCTATGTAACGAAGCGTAATGATGGGCTGGTCTGAAGTTGCTAGCTGGGTTAGGTGTCTAGCGGCTGCGATTGGTGAATCTGGAACCAATTCCAACTGTTGCAGCCACTCACGGAGATTGACTCTCTTGGTATTGCCTGACTTTGTAGTCTGCTCATACCAATAGTCTGGTTCTGCTAGAGTTGTTGCAATCCAGCCTTGCCAAGTTTGGGGGGACGGTGGCTCAGGAGTTTGCTGGGAGTCAGTCTGAAGATAGAGATAATATTCTGCCCAATTAATACTACAGGCAGCGGCAGCAGCTTGCATGTCCACTAGTTCAACGCTATAGATAGGAATATTCGCTGGAAGCTGTTGTGTCAACTTTTCTTGACATAGTGAGCTGTCAATAGGTTCCGTGAATTCCATGTCAACAATCTCGCCTGTGCTGGTGGCTCCCAAGGGCAGAGCAACGGCAATCGCAATCCGAGGCATAGGGTGAAAACCATTGGTGAAGGCGATCGGCAACTCTGCGCGTCGAACGGCTCGTTCAAACAGGCGCAACAAGTCCAGGTGACCTACTAGCGCCATATCGCCCGTCTTACCAAAATGAAACCGCAACCGTTGGCAAGCTGGTTTGACCTCAAACTGTCCCAAAAACTTAGGGATTGGTAGAGGTGGCACTACCACATTGTGACCAAAGTCAGGGGTGCAAACTCCACAGTGAGAGCAACCCTCGAAGGAACAATCTGGAATGGTTGCTGCTGCGAGAGCACGTTGCAGATCTGCTTTCAACCAAGCTTTATCAATACCTGTGTCCAAATGATCCCAAGGTAGGGGAGCATCTAAAATAGACTGAGAGGCAGATAGCTGGATAGACGGGTCAAAAAGATTCCACTCTCCTTGTTCTACTTGACGATATTTCCAGGTGAGATTATTTTCCACAATTGCCTGATTCCAAGCAGCGTAGGCGCGATCGATACTTTCCCACCAAGCGTCCATGCCAGCGCCCAGTTCCCAAGCGCGGTGAATCACAGCAGCTAGACGGCGATCGCCCCGCCCTACAAAGTCCTCCATAGCTGAGATGCGGACATCGGTGAAATTAACCTTTAAGCCTCGAATAGTACGGAACTCTTGGCGCAACAGGTCTTGTTTGCGACGAAATTCAGCCGTGGAGACTGAGTGCCACTGAAACGGAGTGTGCGGCTTTGGCGTAAAGTTAGAAATAGTCAGATTAAATTCTAGTCGCTTGCTGCGGCCTCGACATTCCCGTTGTAGCCAGCGAATGGTGTCAGCAATACCGAGCACGTCTTCGTCGGTCTCTCCCGGAAGGCCAATCATAAAGTAGAGCTTAACTTTATCCCACCCCTGGTCATAGGCAGTTTTGATCCCGCGCAGCAATTCTTCATTGGTTAACCCTTTGTTGATAATGTCTCGAAGACGCTGGGTGCCTGCTTCCGGAGCAAAGGTAAGACTAGCTTGGCGCACACCACCGAGAATGTTGGCAATATGCTCATCGAAACGATCGACCCGCTGACTAGGTAAACTTAGGGAAATGTTACGGTCTCGCAGGCGATTTTTGATCTCCATGCCTACGGCGGGCAGCGCTAGGTAATCTGAGCAACTTAAGGACAGGAGGGAAAATTCACTATATCCTGTCTGTTTCATGCCCTGTTCGATGGCAGTAATCACCTGCTCAGGCTCGACATCCCGTGCTGGGCGAGTTAGCATTCCAGGTTGACAAAAGCGACAACCACGGGTGCAACCCCGGCGAATTTCCACCGTAAGACGATCGTGGACTGTTTCTACCATAGGCACTAAGCCAATGCCATAGGTGGGCATAGGAGTTGCCACCCGACGCAAAATCCGACGAGGAACATCAGAACGATTAGGATGAACAGACCCATCAGCCGCTACATCATAAAAGCGAGGCACATATACCCCTGGCACTTGGGCTAAATCTAGCAACAAGTCTTCACGGCTCAAACCAGCACATTTGCCTTCTTCTAGAATCAGGCCAATTTCAGGCAGTAATTCTTCGCCATCTCCCAAGGCGACAAAATCTAGGAATTCTGCATAGGGTTCAGGGTTAGAGGTTGCTGTTTGTCCACCAGCAAAAATGAGGGGATAACCGCACCCCAAGGGAGCATTACCACGGTCTCGCCACCACAGAGGCACACCGATTAAGTCCAGCATCTCTAGAATGTTAGTTGCCCCCAGTTCGTAAGCAAGACTAAAGCCAAGTATGTCAAACTCTCGCAGAGACCGACGAGACTCTACAGCAAAGAGTGGTGTTTGGGTTGCTCGTAGTTTTGCGGCTAGATCAGGAGCTGGCAGGTAGGCCCGATCGCAGAGTTGTCGAGGCTGAGCGTTGAGAATGTTGTAAAGAATGATATGACCCAGATTAGAGGCACCCACCTCATATAAATCAGGATAGGTGAGTGCCCAATGGACTACTGCACTATCCCAAGGTTTATGCACAGCTCCTAATTCATTGCCTAGATACCGTGCTGGGCGCATGACCTCCGGAGTCAACAATGTTTCAATAGGCACACTCACAAGTTCCTATTACTCCTAACAATTCAATACAGCCTACTAGATCGACAGTAACCGATGCCAAGATGAAGATAACTCAAGATCCATCAGAAGATCAGGTAACCTAAATCCATAGCCTGACATCAGGGTGTCTACGATCGCAACACCTAATAAATTGTAACTCTACTCACTTGCTGCAATTACCGTTATGGGGCAATCAGTCATACCTGACAAGCTGAAAAAGCAGCGCACACTAGCCGCCATTGTTTTCACTGATGGGGTCAACTTTAGCGCTCGGATGTCAGTCAACGAAGAACATACCTTAGAGCTAATACGTAGAGATTTGGCATTAATGCGGGAACTATGTGAACAGCAGTTTGAAGGGCATGTTCTTAAGTCAACAGGTGATGGCTTGTTAATGTACTTCAGTAGTGCAGTGCAAGCCGTCAGTTGTGCACTAGACATTCAAAAGCAACTGGCTGATAGGGCAGTACTACTGCCACCTAGTGGCATTCTTACTCACCGAATTGGCATCCACCTAGGAGATGTCTTCATCACTGAGAATGACGTTATGGGTAACGGTGTTAATATTGCAGCACGGTTGCAAGCGGAAGCAGAACCAGGGACAGTCTGCATTTCACAAACGGTCTACGATGTGGTAAGAGCATCGCTAGCGCTGAATGCAACCTATCTGGGGCCGCTAACTTTGAAAAATATTCAAGAGGCCATTCCCGCCTACCAGCTCTGTCCATTTCTGGAAGATGAGCTTGGTAGGGAAACCGTTAGCTATCAAGATGATGTTTCGACTAGTCCACTATCAATGCAACCGCAACTTCCTACCCCCCTTGCTTCTACCCAAGACCTCTACCATGAAGTTGTACGTAGTATTCGCAATGATCCAAATCTAGTAAGGATTAAAAAGTTGCTCCTCTGTGTATGCCGCAACCACTGGGAAACTGATCCAGCTCAGTTAGAACAAGTTGACCTGTGGGGTTTGGTGCAGGAAATGTACCAGTTGTATCCTACCTTGGATGAGCTGACCTTTGGTTTGGAGCGAGTTGTTAGCAGTCTGAGTAAGCCAGAGCAATATCGTCAAGTTGCTAATGCTGTTGCTCGCCATGTCAAGCTGTTGTATCCAGATGAGCCTGAGCCACCAACAGATTTTTACAGCACGATCGCGCAGACCTTGGCAAATCACAAAGATGCCATTCGCGTTAAAAAGTTACTCTATTGTGTTTGGACAGATCAGTGGGAAAGTGACCCATCTGTGTTAGACAGGTTGGACTTACGTCATTTACTGCGGGAAGTTCATGCCGTTGCGCCGACGCTAAACCATCTGACGCAAAGCTTGAGCAATATTGTCAGGACTCTGAGCAAGCCTGATGCCTATGCCTTAGTAGCTAATACGATCGCAGCCCAATTTAGCAAATTGTATCTTAGTACTCCCCAAACTGCGCCAAGTACTGAAGAGACCATCTCGCTGACCATGGTTAGTCGCAGTCCCATTGACCTGATTCCGCGAATGAACAGTGCTGGCGATCGTTCATCGCCCTCTACTCTAGCCTCATCTGAAGCCACCTATGTAGTAGCATCTGCAACCGATGTGTTTTCCGCTGTAACGGAACCAGCCACTGTTCAGGGGCAAGCTCCAATGCCTACGGAACAGCCCTCAGTCTCTGCCAATCGGGCTAATGAGTTAGCGACATTGACAATCGATGACTACCTAGCCAGCATCGATATCCAAGCTATTAAACAAACTGTCATTAGTTACGCCATTCCCATGCGGGCTAAAATCCTGGCCTATTCGGTGCTGTATCAAAAATTTAACTTTAATGCTCATGACTGGAGCTTGATTCGGCAATATCGTCTTAGTGACTTGCTGCTGAGCCTAGTGCGAAAGTTTGATACTCTGAGCGACATGGAAACACGCTTAGAAATTTTGGCTCATTGCCTGGAGGAACCTGATGAATACTTGCAGGTTGCGGGAGTGATTTCTCAAGCGATGGAGCATATTTATCAGACTCGTCCCCAGAACCTACGAATGTCAGAGGTGCAGGTTGTGTTACCTATGCTACTAGAATCCTCAACAGAACAGGTTACTACTTCAGATGCCAATACAACTGCCGAAGGTCTCGCTACTGTAGAGTTATCTGCACTGCCTGATGCATTGATGTCTTCTAGTGCGCCCACGATCGCTCACCCGCCCGATATGCCTCTGACTAGCTCCGAAGACGACTTAACCCGCCAACTCTAGTTAATCTCTCGTTACTCATGAATGTAGATGACCTCTTGCATCGGTATGAAACTGGGGCGCTTGATTTTAGCAATACAAACCTAAGTCGTAAAAATCTATACGGGTTGGATTTGATTGGGGTTGATCTACAAGGTGCAGACTTACATGGGGCTACCCTAGCACTTACCTATCTCAATCGAGCCAACTTTCGGCGGGCAAACCTAGCACAAATTCGCCTTATGGGTGCTAATCTTAACCAGGCAATCTTGATGGAAACAAACCTGCGTGATGCTGACTTACATGGTGCTAGTTTGCAAGAAGCAATGCTGTGCGCTGCCAACCTTGCATTTGCTAGTTTGATTGATGCCAATTTAACCAATGCTGACCTACGAGGTGCTGACTTAAGTGCTGCTAACCTGAGTGGAGCCTGTTTACGGGGTGCTAATCTGCGCGAAGAGAGCCGACTGTATCCCCCTGTTAGTCTTAGGGGAGCAAATCTAGAGGGTACTGACCTACGGGGTGCTAATTTAACCAGTGCTGATTTAAGCAAAGCCAACCTTAGGGGAGCCGATTTACGTGAGGCTACACTCCGCTACGCTGTCTTGACTGATGCCAACTTGGAAGGTGCAACGTTAGATAACGCTACCCTTATGGATGCTAACTTGACCCATGCCCGCCTGAACCAAGCTCGATTGCGAATGACTAACTTAGCGCGAGCGACCTTAGCAGAAGCCTCATTGGTTGAGGCTAATTTAGCCTATAGCACGCTAGCAGATGTGAAGGCGAGTAAGGCCAACTTTCAGCGCGCAAGCTTAGAGCAAGCACGACTGAACCGAGCTGATCTGAGCCGGGCAAACTTGAGCTATGCAAACTTAGCTGAAGCAGTCCTGACTGAAGCCTATTTAGCGCGAGCCAACCTCAGCAACGCTGACCTACAGGAGGCCAATCTAGCCAAGGCTGAAATCAGCGGTGCTAACTTACTGCAAGCCAAACTCAAAGGTGCAACTATGCCCGATGGGCGCGCTGGTCGCTAACACTGCGCACTATTAGCTGCTAGTGGTTTGTACAGAGTTAGGCTAGAACCGTTCACCAATGCCGAAGTGAATTCGACTGTTGCCTAGGTCATTGATGCCGTAGTCAATCCGCAGGGGACCAAGTGGAGTTTGCACCCGCAGGCCCAAACCATAACCAAAACCACTACCTGGCTTTTGACGGATTCCTGCTGGGTTGCCTAAAACACTAGATGCTGTGCCCAAGTCACTGGCGACATCGACAAACAACGCTCCGCCTACGATCGAAATCAGAGGGAACCGATATTCAGCCGTAGCCTGTACAAAACTGCGACCACTGCCTAGGCCACCTTCTTCATACCCCCGGACAGAGTTGACACCACCCAAGGCAAAGGCTTCATAGGGAGGCAAATCTCCTAAAACCGTTCCTGCCTGGACGTTGAAGGCTAGGGCTTGAGGCTCATTGGGATTAAAGTTTAGAAACTGTACAGGGACGTAGAAACTATAGCTACCACGTACTCGGTTGTAAAAGATGTTGCCACTTCCTAGGGGGACGGTTTGCTCCATCCCCAGCCTAAGTAGAGAACCACTAGTAGGACGCAATGGGTCGTTGCGCTGATCACGAGCAAACCCAAGCTGGAAGGAGTACAAATCATCTACGCCTGAGCGGCTAAAGGTCAGTGGGTTCCCAAACTGGTCATTACCGACAATGTTGCGGTTAAAGTCACGAGTTGATACCAACTGATATTGGAAGCCAACGGAACCAGTCCAGCCACCGCCAAGGGGACGAGAAAAACTAAAACCAGCACCTAGACGATCGATCCGGGGAACATCGCCATTGGGCAAGCGTACTTCTTGGCGACCCCCATCAAACACTAGCGAAATCGATCGTCGATTAAACACGTTAACCGAGTAAGACGTGCGCAAGGGATCACCACCAATCCAGGGGTCTGTAAAGCTAATATCAAACAACTGTTCCCGCTCACCAAGCTGGAACTCAGCGCCAAATTTTTGGTTATTGCCACCAAAGTTTTGCTCTTGATAGCTAATTGTGCCAAAGATGCCGCTAGCCGAGCTAATACCAGCACCCGCCGCTACTGAGCCAGTGCTACGCTCAACCACATTGGCAATCACAATCAGTTTGCGAGGGTCACTACCAGGGCTAAAGGATAGGCGAACATCGTCAAAAATGCCTAACCTGAATACGCGCTCGAGGTCGGCTTCTGCCTGCGATCGTTGAAACACGCTACCAGGCTTGAGTGAAAACTCACGGGTAATAATGAACTCACGAGTTCGACCACGAATCGGTTGCCCATTATCATCCGTAGGGCTGCCATCCTTGGTCAAAAATTGAACCTTAATGTCCTCAATGACCCCTTCAGCTACAGCTAGGGTAACGGTTCCATCTTCAGCGACTTGGGGGGCTTCAACCACTTGGGCCAGCACATACCCATTGTCCTGATACCACTTATTCAACTCTTGCACACTATTCTGGAATGTCCGGAGGTTGAGGATTTTGCCATACTGGGGTGAAAAAATCTTATCAATCACCTCATCAGGAAGAACAGGCTTGCCATCCACGATCGCCCGATCCGGAATGACAACCCTAGTCAACACAGGGTTAGGCGTAACCACAAATGTAATCCGCACACCCAGGGGAGTATCTTCTGGAGTGACCCCCACCCGCGAAAAGAACCCTGTCGCAAAGACAGCATTCACATCCTGTTGCAGCTCACTTTGAGTGGTGGTGCGCCCTGGACGAATTCTGACAGCATTGTAGACAGCAGTTTGCAATTCCATGTCGTCGGTGCCGCTGACCAAGATTTCAGCTACCAGCACCCGTGGCTCCACTGTAGTGGATGGGGCACTAGGAACGGGCAAGGTGGGGGGAGGAGCTGGGTTGACAGGTTCAGCAGGCGGCTGTTCAGGCACAGGAGGTTGGGCATCTAAGGTTGGTGGCGGCGGCCCCTGGTTAAAGTCAATGCGATTGGGAGTTTCTTGGGTAGGAACATTCTCTACACCCGGTTGAGGTCTCACTGGTGGTGTGATTACAGGTGCTTCAGAACCTTGGGGGCTAGTTGGAGTCTGGGCAGTAGAAAATGCAGGCTGTACAGTAAGGCTAGGTTGGGCCACGACTGGTATGACACCAGAAACAAGTAGGTTACTCACAGTAGCAGCTTTGCCCGTCAATCCAGTTGATAGCACCATAGACTCACTGGTCAGTGGTGCAGGTGAAGGCAAAGCACTACCAGCAGGCTGAGAAGGTTGGCCCTTGGTATCCTCCACTGGATAGTAGAGGGCCTGAGCGTTAACTACGTTCCCAAACGCTAACACTGGCAAAATGCCCACTAATGGCAAAAATAGGCTTGATGAAAATCGCATTGATCCCATTGTGATTATCGTCCTAACACATCCACACACCGTCAACCGGAATCATACTATTAAGTTGTGGCTAGCAACCACTACTCTTAGCTGGCAATTGCAGCATAGTCTATCCATGAGCAATTTGCCCGTGGGTAGTTATCGTTGCAGCCAGTTTAGTATGCCTATTTCTTGGGCTTATGGCAATTATGTTCTAAGCAATAGGAAAGGGTTGCCTAGCCGCTAAGCAGCCACAACTGCTGAAAACCACAACTGCAATATGATTCTCGATAGAATTGATGATTCTGACTTGGAGATAATGGCATTAGTTCCGTAGGGGCAAACTTTGTCATGGGCACACTGTATGTTGTGGCAACGCCGATCGGCAATCTGGATGATATGACCTTTCGAGCGGTGCAGACATTGCGAGCTGTCACCCTAATTGCAGCAGAAGATACTCGTCATACTGCTAAGTTGCTACACCATTTCCACATCACAACACCCCAACTGAGCTACCACGAGCATAACTGCCATACCCGCCTGCCAGAGTTGCTAGCACGGCTGCGCCAGGGAGAGACTATCGCCCTCGTGAGTGATGCAGGTATGCCAGGAATTTCTGATCCGGGTACTGAACTGGTGCAAGCCTGTGTAGCTGAGGGCATTCCTGTGGTGCCCATTCCAGGATGTAGTGCAGTGGTGACCGCATTGAGTGCCTCAGGGTTAGCGACTGACCGCTTCGTCTTCGAGGGATTTTTGCCACCTAAACGGCAGGCAAGGCAGGCCTACCTTCAGCAGTTGCAAACCGAAT
>JANWZG010000097.1 GCA_025054735.1 Cyanobacteriota bacterium
TAGCTGAGATCGACCTGAAACGTATTGATGACTTGGCACTGCGTCCTGCAAGAATATTTGTGGGTTTGACCTTTGTAGGGATGAGCGCCTTGATGATTCTGCTTCTGTTGATTTATATGGGTACGCTGCATCCCACCCTTGGACACTACAGTTGGTATGCCTATGTATGGTTTGTCAGCCTAGGAGTAGCTGGCATGGTCATGCTTGGGCGAGAGGCCATGCGAACAAACCGAGTTACAAGTCAAATCCCAGAGAGCCGTTTTTCAGATCACCATGCTTCGAGTAAGTAGTTCTGCTAAGCTGCGCGATCGCCTTAAGCCAGCTACTCATCGTCCCATGCCTCTACTTCAAGCAGCAGAGATACGGGATCTTGCATAGCGAAATCGTAGGCTTGCAGTTCATGCTTCCAATAGGGCCAATCATCTCCGTAGAGAAAGGCAATTTTCCAAAGGCTGTCTGTGGGCTTCAGCACCTTGGCCTCTACCAGAGAACGCACATGACGTTGCAGTTGCACCATGGGATGCATTGAAGGCACAGGAATTTGCGTGTGAGCAATCGTGTGATGAGTCATAGATTCAATTTTGAAAATATCCACTGATAGGTAACAGCAGTTAACCAGTACTACTACGACAGCATACCTCTTAGGTGCTTTTAGTCAATCAACGCAATGCTGTCGTAAATCTACGAAGGGTATGGCTCCAGAGCCACCAGAGGTAAGAATTTCCGCTGATGTTTGATTGCGGAAATTCACTGACAATCATTGAAGATACCATGACTGAGTAGCTCAGATCATGATTTACATAAATTTTTGTAAATGATTAAGGGTTTCCCAGTCTGTCCTGCATACGAACTCATAGAATAATTGGACGTTCATAATTATTAGAACTCGTTACAATATTTAACAAGTTTGTTGCATTTAGTTTACATTTGTCATAGGCACAGAGGTTATTTCCATGAGTGGGGTTACAAAGGAACGATTGATTGACTTTTTACAGACTGAATTAGCGGTGCCAGATGCAGCGATCGCCTTTGCGAAGCGCCAAGGAGAGCAGGATCCAAGCCTGTTGCCCCTGACCTTGTGGCAATATGGTTTAGTAACGTTAGACCAGTTAAATCAAATCTTTGACTGGTTGGGCATTCTGTAAATCAGTGTTACCAGTGGTAGTCAAGTGCTGTTACCCTGCCAAGCGATGGTGCGTCTACTCCCATAGTCTTCGTCCTGGCTTGCCGTGTAGCCGCTGGTGAGCATCCTGTAGCAATGCCGGAATATTGAGAGACTCTGGGCAGCGAGGAAGGCAATCACCACAGGCTGTACAACGATCGCCTCGATTTCCTGGAAACCAGTGTCCAGCATTTTCAAACATGCTATAGCGGTATTGAGCATAGGCCGTCATATCATAGGCGATCGACAAGTTACGTAGCCGCAGTACTTCAGGAATGTGAATACCCTCTGGACAAGGTAAGCAGGCATAGCATTGGCTACATTCTTCAGTTAATAACTTCTGGGTTTGCTGGTTTTGCAGGCGTTTAAGGCTATCCTGCTCTGCTTCTGTGAGCGGTAGGGTATTGTCTGCCAAGGCTAGCGGCTCATCTAGCTCTGCGGGAGTGGCTGCACCTACACTCAATGTAGTGATACGAGGGTCGCTTAATAGAAACCGATAGGTCAAGGCTAGCGGTGACCATGGTGCACAAAGCTGGCGTAGAGTTGTAGAAGGTTGATGCAGAAGACCCCCTTTGTCCGCAGGCGAAATAATAAAGACACCCATGTCCATCCTTGCTGCTTGCTGAACAGCCGGTTCATGGCGCTGGAAGAAGTAGTAGTAATGCAAGTTGACAAACTCAAACCAACCAGTTGCGATCGTGGTCAAAATTAGATCCAGCGAAGCGTGGGTTGAAAAACCTAGATGACGAATGACACCGCTAGCAAGGGCTTGCTGTAGAGTTGACAAGCAACCCTCAACCTGAGCCAGATGTTGCCAGGTATTGATGCCGTGAATTGCTAAGCAGTCTACATAATCTAGTTGTAGCCGACTCAAGCTGCGATCGATCTGCTGGCTAACCGTAGCAGCCTGAGTTGGAGGAGGAATTTTTGTCGTGATGTAAACCTGCTGACGAGGAATGCCCAAAGATTTGAGAGCTGATCCCACATAGCACT
This sequence comes from Cyanobacteriota bacterium, assembly GCA_025054735.1. NCBI lineage: Bacteria > Bacillati > Cyanobacteriota > Cyanobacteriota bacterium. The sequence goes on from JANWZG010000097.1 coordinate 2,156, forward strand.
CGCTATCTCCATAGCTACTAGCTGTTTCTATATGATTAACGCCAGCAGCGATCGCAGCCTCAACAGTTGCCCTAGTGGCCTCTGCTGAAGTTACACAGCGCATCGTACCCAGAGAAAACACTGATAGGAAAAGATCAGTCTTGCCAAAGCGCCGGTACTGCATTAACAATCTATAGCTAGCATCAACTGGTCACTACTGCTAGTTACCCGTATCTACATCAAGGTTAGCCTCGTCACTGTCAGACTCTCCGCCATGTTGAGCAAAATCTTCAGGGCGGAGGTTTGAGAGAAATGCTCGAAAGGCTTGACGTTCTGCCTCATCAGCGTCTTGGTCAACTGGAATTGAGGCCTCAGCAATCACCTCTTCCATAACCCAGATGGGTGAATCGGTACGCAGGGCTATAGCGATCGCGTCACTCGGTCGTGCATCTATTTCCTTCTTCGTGTCTCCTTGGCGCATCGTTAGCACAGCATAAAAGGTGCTGTCTTGTAACGAGTGAATAACAACCCGCTCTAGAGTAATACCCCAGACTTCAAGAAAGTTCGCCATCAAATCATGGGTAAGTGGACGAGGTGGGGGTTGATTCTCCAGGGCACGGATAATAGCGTGTGCCTGATCTTGAGCAATGTAAATCGGTAGGGCACGGCGATCAGACGCATCTCGCAGGAGGACAATCGGATGGCGCGTAGCTGCATCCAAAGCAATCCCAGCGACTTTCATCTCAACCATTTGCGTTGCCTCTAGAGTCTTAGCAGGATACGAATAATAGGGACATGAAAATTCATCGCCATTACCAGGAGCTACCCTGAGCAACTAGCTAGGCCAAGCCAGCTTGCAGCGAATCAATTTAACTAACCGTTAAGCTGGATGATCGAACTTAACCTTCAACCAAGCAATTAAGTTACCTAACCCTAATCAGTTTAACAACCCATGTAAACGAGTTTTTAGAATTAATTATGAAGATAGCCACTACAACCATAATCATCATACTAACTTCCGGTATGTCCTGAGTCGGTGGAAATTAGTTATCCATTTCCTGTGGACAAATGGTTGCCAGAAACTACAGGCGCGAAGCTCCGGAAGGCGCATCTCCGGCAGAAAAGAGTGGCTGTTGACCTTGGTCTCTTCCTACAAAGACACGGATTTGCTAAGCAGGTTCCCAGACTAGGCAGATAGCAGCCAGCTATTTAGCCAGAGTCCTTGTAAAATAGAGTCAGCAGTGGCTACTAATAGGCTCTGACTAGCATCACTTCCACATTAGCACCTGTAAACCTGTGACTGTGACATCTTCCTCATCAACAACGATACCTTCATCTGTAACTCAGCTAGCACCTAGCTATTGGTTACCGCTGGCCTTAATAGTTGTTGCCATACCAATGGTAGTGGTGCAACTGTGGTTATCCTTGATGATTTCTCTGTTTGGGTTGTTTTTGATGGTTCAAGCGGTCACCTTACGGCTATGCTTTACCAGTAGCGACTTGGATATTTATCGTGGCAATACCCTGATTCGGCGTTTTCCCTACAGTGAGTGGGTAAACTGGCGAATTTTTTGGCCTTCAGTACCGATCCTCTTTTATTTCCGAGAAGTTAAGAGCATTCATTTTCTGCCAATTTTGTTTGATCCCAAGCAGCTTCAAGTTTGTCTAGAGTACTATTGCCCTCACGTTGATTAGAGTTGATAGATAAATTTTGTAACTAGACTTTACTAGGCTCCATTCATGCATGACAATGATTTACAAGCTACTTCTCACCCTGAAGTGACCCAAACTCCTGCTGAGGAAGGCTCCTATGAGATTCCAGAGGAAATAGAGGCTGAGTTTGAGCATGACGTTGATGAGCTTAGCCTAGCCGATGAGCAGCAACAACTCGCTGAACTCAAAGCTGAGCGACAGCAACTCCAACAAGAGATTCAAGCGTTACGGATTACTCGCGATCGCCTATTAAGCCAACAGACCGCAGGATTGCAGGCGCAGCTAGAACAGTTTGCACAACATTGCTTAGAAGACTTGCAACAGCGTAAACAGGCTCTTCAGGCTGAAATTGAGCAATTAGAGCGTCGTCAAGAGCGGATCCGTAATGAAATGCGGACAACCTTTGCGGGTGCGTCGCAGGAGCTAGCTATGCGGGTGCAGGGGTTTAAGGAATACCTAACAGGTAGCCTCCAAGATTTAGTGACCGCCGCAGAACAGTTACAGCTAGTGCCCAAAGCACCAGAACCAGTGGAAGCGACCCCAGCATCACCAGCCGCTCAGAGTCGTCAGTCGCCACCAAAGCCTAAATTTACCGATGAAGCTTTTCAAGATAAGGCTAAGAAGATTCAAAATTTGTTAGATCGCTACCGCACATCGCCAGATTACTATGGCCCCCCTTGGCAGTTGCGTCGTACCTTTGAGCCAGTCCATGCCGATCGAGTGTCTAAGTGGTTCTTTGAGCAGGGTGGTCGAGGCGCACTGAAGACAATGGGCAGTCGATTGCAAAATATCTTGGTGACATCGGCCATTATTTCAGTTTTGTATCGCTTTTATGGTGACTATCTGCGGACGCTGGTGTTGGCAGATAGCCCAGAGCGCCTAGGTGAATGGCGGCGCGGTCTTCAGGATTGTTTGGGTATCTCTCGTAGCGATTTTGGCCCTGACCAAGGGGTGGTGCTATTTGAGTCAGCGGAACCACTGATTAATAAGGCCGATCGGTTGTTGCGAGACGATGAAATGCCCCTGATTGTCATTGACGAGTCCGAAGATAAAATCAGCCTGGCATTATTGCAGTTTCCATTGTGGTTAGCGTTTGCCGCCGATCCCCAACTATCTAGAACTTCCTCCTGGAACTGATGCTTTGGTACTATCCATGACTCAACCCTTTACTGATCCGGCTTCAGTTGCTGACCCATTGATGAATGTGGGGCCTTCTCAAGATGCTGCTGTCTTGGAAAAGATGCGTCGGCAATTTGATGCCGCCCCTTATCCACATATTCCATTGGATGAGTCTCCGCTTGAGGATCTCAACTGGCTATATCTTCATAGTGTTGTTACTCCTTACTACCTGAGATACGGGCAAGTAGTTAATCCAGATGGCATGATGATTCTGGATGCTGGCTGTGGGAGTGGATTTACTAGCCTGACGTTGGCACTAGCAAACCCAGGGGCAATGGTGGTGGGTGTGGATTTGTCTCCAGCGTCGATCGACTTGGCTACCCAACGGTTGCGTTACCACGGGATTACAACTGCTCAGTTCCATGCCGTCTCTATTGAAGAGCTACCCAGCTTGGGAATGCAGTTTGACTATATCAATGCTGATGAAGTGCTATATCTGTTGCCTGATCCCCTAGCAGGATTAAGAGCAATGCAGTCAGTACTGAAGCCTAATGGCATTATCCGGGCCAATCTTCATAGTGCTCGGCAGCGGGTGTTTGTTTTCCAATTTCAAGAGTTCTTTCGATCGCTGGGGCTAATGGACGGGGCAATCACAGAGGCTGAACTAGCTCATGCCTTAGACGTGATGGCTGCTATCAACGACAATGTTTTTCTCAAGGCCCATGCTTGGGGTAAAGACTACGAAGCAGAGCCAGATTTATTGCGGCCTAACTGCCTGCTCCAAGGCGATAAGGGCTTTACAATCCGTGACACGTTTAAGCTACTCCGGGATGCTGATCTTGACTTTATTCGCATGGTGTATTGGCATCGGTGGAATCTCATGAGTTTATTTAAGGATCCCACAGCCTTACCCCAGGCACTATCACATCTGCCTACAGCTAGCGCCGAAGAGCAGTTACACATATTCGAGTTACTGCAACCCCGGAATCGGTTAATTGATTTTTGGTGTGGTCACCCTCAATCGCTGGATCCGGGTTATGTTTCACCAGCAAGCTGGACAGATGCCGACTGGCAACGGGCGATCGTCCATCTTCATCCCCAACTAGCCACACCAGCCATACAAGCTCAGGTGGCAGAGTTGGTCACCCATCGAAATTCCGTAGAGTTTACCCAGTTTTTGGCGATACCAGCGGGTGAACCAGTGAGAGTAGACAGTGATACCGCTGCCTGTTTGCTGCCACTATGGGACTCTCCCCAGCCGATCGCTGCTTTGGTGGAGCGTTGGTGTAAGCTGTGTCCCCTTGATCCTATTACCCTAGAGGCGACTACAGAACCAGTTGCCTATCAAGCTGTGAAAACTGCCCTAGTGCGTCTTGAGGCCCATACCTATGTGATGATAACCCGATGATAGTAACTAACACTCAGGGTATGCTGCGGTTGTGGGGAATGGGGACAGCTCTGATGGGCTGGCTAGGAATTTGGAACGTAGCCATAGCTGAACCCATGCTATATCCAAAGCTATGGGTCACGTTGCAGCGGGTAACGCAACATACCTGCCCAACCGATGTAGAAACTCTGGTGGCGTTACTAATTCGAGATTTACCGAGCTATGCCAATCGGCAAACGCGCAGTTCAGTGCCGCTACGCAGTGCCCTCAACCCTGCTAGCCATATGATTGTTGCTGGGAGGCCAGAGTTTGAACCCCTGCCCTTAAAGCCTGGGGAGTCACCACCTAGTCGAGATGCTGATCCAACTCAGGTTTTTATTTCCACCCTAGAACGGCAATACGCTGGCGATCGGGCCTTCGATTTGCAGCAATATCATTGGCTGTTCTTAACTCGCTCTGCGGGTGGTTGGCGGTTAGTATTTATGTTTACTCGTACTGCTTCCCCTACACCCAACACTCCCCCTACTCCACCACGGGATAGTAGCGACGGTGCGATCGCACGAGCCATCAGAACTTGGCTGCGAGACTGTCGGGCTGGTGTCATTCGAGGCTAGGAAGTTTGGGTTGTCAAGCAGACTGCATGGCGAGGGACTTCACTAGGGTCTTGTAGGCAGGGGGATGCCCAGCGAAGTAGCCTGAAAGATAGTATCGCGGAGGTTCATAATGCTGTTCCGCTGTGAATGGCTCTAGAAATTTGTCTGCCACAAGATCTTGTCTCACAAAGAAGGCATTAACCCCAGATAAATTGCACCCGACTAGCCGATAGCCCTTTTTGGCCAAATGCACTTCCAGAAATTTTAGTGATGCACCAAAGCAATCATCTCTTTGCCAGGTGTGGGTAGCGTCATATTCCATGCAAAATAGAAGTGGGGGCGAAAATTTTGCATTATATTCAACCACAATCACCCTAGGGCTGATGCAGGTGATAGCATTCAGCACGTGAAAATCGTTGCCGTCAATATCTACAGACAATAAATCCACCTCAGGGTGGGCAATGTTATCCGCAATTAAGGTGTTGATATTATCGACTGTAATCAAGGATTGCACAACCTTGAGAATGCCAGCGTCTAAGAGGTTGGCAAATTGTTGTCGAATGGTAGCTATCGATCGCGGTGCAGCATCAATCCATAAACCTTTCCAGCCATCGAACAGCAAGGCTAGCGTATTATTTTCTAGCCCATTCCCAACTCCAAATTCAACAAATAATTTATTGGTAGTACCAATTCGTCTAAAAATTTCTCTAATAATTCCGTCTTCATCACTTTGAGAGTAAACTTTAGCTCCAAAGGGGATTAAGCATTTGGGATCTTGGTAGCGTGGACTTGCTCGTAGGCGATCAATTTCCTGCAAGATTGGTAGTTGCCTCAAACGGTGTTGGATAATCAACCTATACTTGATATCCAAAGCGATAGAATCAACTAGTCTTTTCAGCTTACCTAATGACATGACCATAGGGGTAATTGCGTGAGCTAGCAGGGCATTCAGCAAGTTGGAACTACACGAACAGCACTCTGTAATCAGCTATGGTTGGCCAATAGCAAAGTCGTCTACCCGACGTGGATTCCATCGAGATCGTAACTCTTCAATATGCATAGTCTTTTTGTCTTTCTTCAGATGTCGTGGGCTGCTTTCAAAGGATAACGACGACGGCAGGGCATTCGGCTCATAGGTGGCACGAATGAAAGCATAGACATCACCGTAGGATGGATAGTCAGTTAACTGAGCGGCTGGTGATTGTGATGAGTAGTACTGTTGCAAGGCTGTAAAGAACAGGCCGGTGCCATCATCAAAGAAGCGCTCCGTAGTGGCTCCATAGCAATGGTAAGGGTGAAACGCCACATCCATAGGAGCCTGGGCTGCTACCCAGGATATATAGGCCCAATACTCGCTAAAGGTACCAAACTCATTGGCCGATCGCATCATCAGCAGTAACCAGCAGTCGCTTGATTGAAAATAGCGCCCAATTTGGTCTTTGAAGGAGTCTAGATGCCCCTGATTGAACCACATATGATGAGGAATAAATGTACCTACCTCATCAGTCAAAGGCTCCACAGCCAGTACTGACCGGATCCATTTAGCCCAAGTAGCAACAATTTGAGCGTTTCCCCATTGGTTGTGTTGCAACAGAGCAAAGGTGCGTCGGATGGATTGCTCTTGCTCACAAACCAAGGGCCACGTCTCTACAGGCAACAAGTCACTATCCCAAACGACGTACCATGTGCTTAAGTTGTTGATGCCTTCAGGGGCACCTAGCTTCAGGAGCTGCTGATAGAACCAACCTGGTGTATAAAGAGATTCTCCTAAGTCCAGTTCAGCACTAATGTCATCCTTGGTTAGCCCCCATCGAGCGCAAAAGAAAGTTTCTTCTGGATGAATGGTGACAGGGGCAACTTGCCAGTGCGGAATTAGGGCTGCTAGCGATCGGGCCTCATCACTGGGAGTAATGATGTGTAGCGATCGAGGCTGGTAGTGACTCGTAATACCCTCAAGTACAGCTCTTGTATTCCACCGTACTCGGTAGAGTGGAACTACAATGTCAAACAAATCATATTGCATAACATTGATTCAGTATAGCTACGGATCGTGCGGGCTTCTACATGCCAGAGAAAACCTCTACGGATTCTTCTACGTAGGGGTTGCCAATTGTAAAGGGAATATGGTGAGCCACTGTTGACGGATCTTCTAGGCCAACATCACGACACAGCGGCTCAATACCTATCCCCATACGCGGGTATTGGATGCAGATGGCTTGGTAAGTAGCAATAGACTCACGGAGTTCATCGCGTGTTAATTGGTTGAGGTAGCCACACCTGCCAATGCCGCCCTTGGGTAGGGGTGCAACTAGGTTGCCGCCTCGCTTTTGAATAATTTTTTCCTGGGCTGACCAGAGAATCGCCTCATCCAGGAGAACGTCATGCCATAGACTTAGCCCAAAGGTGCTGATTAGCCGTAGGATGCGATGGAAATCTTCTAGATTGATCCAATGGTTGCGATAGCTCAGATAGGCACCAAAGCCCATGCCGATGGCAACTGCATGACCGTGCAAGAGGCCAGCCGCAATTTCAAACCCAGGCGACCAAGTGTGTCCATAGGCATGGGGACGGCATTGGTGAGTTTCATACAGATTGTCGTACTCTGCTTCTACATAGCTGCGCATGGCAGCTCCCAGGATTTTCTGTGAGCGCACACTAATATCATCGCTTGGTTCACAGTCTATGGTGCCAAAGCGTGTGGTGATGAGTCGCTCTCCAGCTTGTTCTAGGTCACTGAACAGGGCAGCATTTTTGACCACTGCCATCTTGATAATTTCAGCAATTCCATGGCGTAACCATCCTTCTCGTAGGGTTTTGAAGAAGGTACGATCGGTAATCGCTAGCACTGGTGCGTGATAAGCGCCAAACAAGTTCTTGTACCCAAATCCGTCACAGCAGGTGCGCGGTGAGGGGCCAGCATCAATACCAGCTACGATCGAGGTAGATAGCATGACGTAGGGAGTATTGCGATGATACAGAGCACAGGCCAAGCCACCGGTATCGGAGAGTACACCACCCCCGATAATTAACACTGGCTCGTTGCGGGAAACTCCAAGACGCTTAAAATCACCTAGCATTCGCTCCACGGTGCTAATTCCTTTATCCACTTCCATAGCGCGATAGACTAACTTTTCTAGGTGGATGCGGTGGTGGTGGAAATAATGCTCAATTTGCTCACTGTAGTAGCGATCGACGTTTTGATCCACCATACAGACGCAGCGACCAAGCGGAACATAAATATCCCGAAGCAGCGGTTGCTGGGGGTCTAGAACATTCTCCAAAATCCTGATGGATGTGAAGGTCGTAGAACTCATCACTGCTTCAATAACTTGGTCATCGGCTGTGCTGACGACATGACCATGGCTTTCCCGGTAGCTAGAGGTAGGGTAGATCGCGTGGGGTGCAGTTTCCACCAATTGTTCTGCTAGATCGGTGTAAAACGCTTTGTCATGACTGTGAAGGAGGTAGTCTAGAAGCCTAACTCTGCCTAGACTGGACTGATGTAGTCTATCTGCAAATGCTGACCACTCTAGGCCACTCGCTAGGTCAAAGGCAGACAAGAGTTCAGCTAGCAGGCCAAAAAAGCTACTAAGGGATAAGTTCAAGCAACCTCGTAGTTTTCGGCAGGCAGACAGACCTTGAATTGCCCCTACTAGTGCAAACTCGTGTCCGAGGTCTTGGGAAAA
>JANWZG010000098.1 GCA_025054735.1 Cyanobacteriota bacterium
GGTATGAATTACCTTCATCTCAACCCTGCTTCTCATCAAGGAGAAGGAAGCCAGAATTCTTGGTTCCTCTCCCTTGAGAGAGGGCTGGAGTGAGGGCTGCGAGAAGCTCAAGCGCAAGAATCATACTTCTGCTCAGCAACGTCATGCTATCTTTCTTCAAGACAGAGGTCTCACTGTGCTGTAGCCGACAAGCGGTTAATTAAGGCACATCTCTAACTAAAGCCAGTAGCGAGGACTAAAAATTCTCACTACTGGCACTTCCTTCTGCTCGTTACAGGAAACTAGGCGAGATAACCAACTACTCGTAAATCCTAGGACTAGCGAATATATTCCTTCAGCACGCTATTGCGGTTAGGATGACGCAGCTTACGCAGTGCCTTAGCCTCTATTTGGCGGATCCGCTCTCTAGTGACATTAAAAATCTGCCCAATTTCTTCTAGGGTCTTCATCCGACCATCGTCTAGGCCATAGCGTAGGCGAAGCACATCCCGCTCCCGTGGGCTAAGGGTACTTAAAACACCTTCAAGATCTTCTCGCAGCAAGCTCTTAGATACCTGATCTTCAGGAGTTTCACCGTCTGATTCAATGAAGTCACCTAGGCGAGAGTCTTCTTCTTTACCGATCGGAGTTTCCAGGGAAATTGGCAACTGTGCAGACTTGGCAATAAACCGCAACTTCTCGATCGTCATTTCCATGCGTGTAGCAATCTCTTCTTCCGTCGGCTTACGTCCCATTTCCTGAGACAGCAACTTAGTAGTTTTTTTGATACGCGAAATGGTCTCATAGAGATGTACAGGCAGGCGAATCGTTCGGGACTGATCAGCGATCGCTCGGGTAATGGCCTGACGAATCCACCACGTTGCATAGGTCGAAAACTTATACCCTTTTTCGTGGTCAAACTTTTCAGCCGCACGGATCAGACCTAAACTACCTTCTTGAATCAAGTCTTGGAAAGACAGCCCCCGATTCATATACTTCTTGGCAATCGAGACAACCAGCCTAAGGTTAGACTGCACCATCTTATCCTTTGCCCGTCTGCCGACGTGAAGACGGTGCCGAAACGCTGGTAATGCCATGTTGACAGCACTTGCCCATTCGCTGTCCTGCGGTTCCCGGTCTAGCTGTTCCAACAAACTCTCACGAACTCGCTCCAACTCCAGCAAGTCAGCGATCTTGCGAGCTAGCTCAATTTCTTCGTCTGCTCTGAGTAATCGAATCCGCCCAATTTCTTGTAGGTACAACCGAATGGAATCTTCGGTGTAAGGCTTCTTCTTGCTCTGTGCACGCCGACGAGTTGTGCGAGCCTTACCAGGCTTGGCTTCTTCTTCCTCGGACGGCAACTCTAAGGTTTCGTCGCGATTGTCGTCGTCATCTTCTCCATCATCGGGAAAAAAATCATCATCTAGCTCAATATCGGATGGATCAAGGTCACCTTCACCCTCGATCACTACATCAACCTCATCGAGACTCTCTCCAGAAGATAGCAACTCGAACCGTTCGAGTACGTTGTTAGCCTGGATCATGCCAAGTTCCTCGTGCTCCTTGAAGTAATAGGGGTCAACTATGTCTTTACGACACACTAAAGGGTTCAGCATCAAACCTGATGGTCAACCACAGCGTCGAGGCTTCTCTACAGAATGTACCGAGCAGCATAGTCAAAACCGTTAGCTAGAGGCTTCATCGCTAGAATCCTAGAACTATACAGTTTTAACCATAACTCAATCATGTAATACCGACAATCCTGTGGCAACAACCAATGTGGTGTGCCTTAGCTGCCTAGCCAATATAGCAAAGTCAAGAGACTAATGCTCAGATTTTTTCTGAGGCTTTCCTGATTGTAGCCTCTCTCACATAAAGTTGTAGAAAGTTGCAAATCCTTTTTTCAGAGCTTTTTCCTGCTTATAGACAGTCATAGATAGTGCCTAATAACAGAGTTCTATGAGACCGACCCTACTGGTAGAGGTATGGAGCCATCTGGTGCTGTCTGTGTTGCATAGATAGACACTACTTTTTGGCTGTAAACTTGTTGGCTGTAACTAGTCTGTTTACCAAGCGATGGAAGAAAACTACCAGCCGATGACGACTCTCAGGACGGGTGACAATGCCCTGAGATGGGCTAAACAGAAATGCTAGCAGGAAGCAACCAATTCCTAAGAGGACGATCGCAGGCCCTGAGGGTACATTGGCGTAGTAGCTGAGGTACATGCCACCAACACCAGAAATAATGCCGATTATGGCTGCTGTAATCATCATCCAGTGCAACTCTTTGACCAGCAGGTAAGCTGTAGTGCTAGGAGCAATCAGAAGGGCAATCACGAGTAGCACACCTACGGTTTGGATACTAGCAATTACGGTTAAAGTGATTACAGCGATCAGTCCTAGATATAACCCCGTTATGGGCAGTCCACAGGCTTGGGCACCAAGGGGATCAAAGGTGTAAAACAGCAATTCCTTGTAGAAAAGTTTAACTAAAATTACCACCAACAGTGTGATCCCCAGGGTTTGCCACAGGTCGCGGCTGGTTACACCTAAAATGTTGCCAAACAGAATCTCGTCAAGGTTGAGCTGTGTAGTATTCAGCAGAGTAATCAGCATCACACCAAGGGCGAGGAAGCCGGAAACGACTAAGGCCATAGCAGCATCTGCCTTAACCCTAGATTGAGAATGAATCCACGCGACGGATAAAGCGCTAAGGCTGCCAGCAATAAAGGCTCCAATGGCCAAGTCAATCTGAAAGAAAAAGGCAATTGATAATCCCGGCAAAATGGAATGGGAAATAACGTGACCCATCATGCCCATCTGTTGCACGATCAAGTAGCTACCCGTAATGGCGCAGAGAATGCCTAGCAGCACTGCGATCGCGATCGCCTGCCGCATAAATTCAAGTTGTAGCGGGTCAGTTAGCCAAGTCAACATGCGTAGTAGTCCTAGCTTACAAAGACGTTCATCCTAGTAAAGAGCCTGGAATTGCTCTCAGCATAGCAGCTTGCGCTTGGTGTATCGACCCCATAGCCGTGTGGATGCAGGTTGGACGATAAGTTCGCTAAGCTAGCATCGAGGCTTAAGTCTGGAACAATTCATGTTGAATCTCAGAAAAATTAGTGGATGCATGGTAGCTTGAGTAACTTTGTAATATGTTTGTATTATGTACAATACAGTGAGCTGCTGTGAATGAGTTGACTTAACTTATCCGGTTTTAGGTTACTTTTTGCGTTGCTTCAGTTTAGCGTTGGGCTTGGCAATATCAAAACGCAATCAAGAAAATTGCAATCAAGCTAGCCACAAGATTAACCTGCGGGGTATGTATGGCTTCTATCAAGCATATCGTAGGGTATTACCGCGATTATTGGCTGGTAACCCTGTTCACGGTCACGATGTCCAGTCTATTTGAAATTATTGACCTGTTCTCGCCCTATGCAATGGGACAAATTCTGAACGTGCTGTCAGGGCAGTCTGTTGATTATCCAGTACAAAAGGCCGCTGACTGGTTGGGTGGTTGGTGGCAACGTCCCGGCGATCGAGTCATGATTTTGGCTGTATTGCTAGGAGCTATTTTTTTGCTCAGTGTTGTGCGGGCACCCATCCAGCCTTGGATTGGGCATTGGTTCTTTTGGGATACCTCGTTCCGTGCTCGTCGTATTCACCAGGAAAAGTCGCTGAAAAAAATTCTGACCCTGCCCTTGGAGTTTTATGACGAGAACAATCCTGGTCGAATTGCTGGACGCATCGCTAGAGGACTATCAAACCACACTTGGACCTATCCAGAAATCATTGGTCAGTTGATCCCCAAGCTGATGCGGGTTACGGGGATTTTCATTATTATCTGGCTAGTGGAATGGCGTATTGCTCTGCTGTTTGTGCTGTCCTTTGTGGTGATCTTGTCGTTTAGCATCAACAATCTGACTCAAATAATGGTGGAGGAAGAGTTGATTGATCGCTACGCAGAGGACACGGAAAGTCGCAACTCTGAGATTGTTACCAATATCAAGACTATCAAGGCATTTGCTACGGAAACTGATGAATTGGAGCGGCAACGTACCCGCTGGGATCGAGAGTTCAAAGTATTAAATTACCGAGTGCATAAAGGCTATGTCTTGCTGAACACGTGGCACCGGACGATCGTCCAAACTTGTGTGTTTACAGTTCTAGCCCTAACCTTATGGGCAACTGTTCAAGGCCGAATATCCCTGGGACATTTTATTACTACCCTGACCATTGCTAACATGGCCTATTCAGAATTAGAGCCGATTAGCAACCTTGCGGAGGTATTTGCCCGCCGCTATTCTGCTATGATTCGCTTCCATGATTTGATGCACCAGCGAGATGGGTTGGATGCTGTGGAGTTTAATTCTCCTAAGGCACTAGCTCCTTACCAGTTCACGGGCAAGATTGAGTTACAACACCTAACCTTTGGCTATGATCCAGCGCGTCCAGTGCTGAGAGATCTGAACCTGCTGATCTATCCTCGTCAGACAGTAGCGTTGGTGGGGCGCTCTGGCTCAGGGAAATCTACCCTAGTAAAGTTGCTGTTTCGCTATTTCGAGCCGAATGACGGTGCCATTCTGATGGATGGTGATGACATTCGTAGCCTAGATGTGAGCCGTTATCGCAAACGGTTGGCGATCGTTCACCAAGAGGTGGATATTTTCAATGGCACTGTGTTAGACAACCTGACCTATGGCAATCCCAATGCTAGCCTTGAGCAAGTGATGGAAGCCTGTGAAATCGCCCGTGCTGATGAGTTTATTCGACAGTTGCCCAATGGCTATAAAACGATCGTTGGGGAACGGGGAATGCGCCTCTCTGGAGGACAACGCCAGCGAGTGGGCATTGCTCGCGCTCTGCTGGTCAATCCTGATGTGTTGGTGTTTGATGAAGCCACCTCTAGTCTGGATTATGAGTCAGAGCGGGCAATTCAACTGGCGATGCGGTCGATTCTCGGTACCCGCACTACTATTATCATTGCTCACCGCCTTAGCACAGTACGGGAGGCTGACGTGATTGTAGTGTTAGATAAGGGTCAAATTGTTGAGGTCGGCAACCACAGTGAGCTATTAGCCCATCGTGGCATCTATCATTGCTTGCACACTCTCCAGGAAACCGGTGAGTTGTTGACATGATGCCGGTTTTTGCCCTAGGTGGCTACGATCGTAGCTGCCTAGCGTCATCCATGCAACTCGATAGCGCGGCAGTCAAGACATAATGGTAGTTGAAGCTGTACTGAGGTGTGCTAGTGAGTTACATCATGGTTGATGTTGAGGCCGATGGTCCAATTCCAGGAGATTATTCAATGATCTCGCTGGGAGCGATTGTCGTGGAACCATCTCTCAGCAAGACCTTTTATGCCCAACTGCACCCCATTTCCGATCGCTGGGTTCCTGAAGCCCTGCAAGTGAGTGGCTTTACCCGTGAAGAGACCCTCACTTTTCCTGAGCCAGCAATAGTCATGGCAACGTTTGCTGATTGGATTGCGGCTGAAAGCAAAGGCCGACCGTTTTTCATCTCCGACAACAACGGCTTCGATTGGCAATTCATCAACTGGTACTTTCATCACTTCCATGGCTATAATCCGTTTGGCCATTCATCCAGCAACTTAGGGTCGTTATACAAGGGGCTAGTGAAGGATACCTTTGCTAGCTTCAAACACTTGCGTAAAACTGCCCACACTCATAATGCTTTGGATGACGCACGAGGCAACGCAGAAGCCCTTTTGCAGCTCAAAGCTGATTTTGACCTCAAGATCAACCTGACGTAGGGTAACTAAAACCTTTGTCTGGGGCAACAGAGCTAAGAGATTATTCAAAGCGTATCCGATGTTATGGTTGTTTCAATTTAGGTTAAAACAGTTGCCCTCACCCCAATCCCTCTCCCAGAGCGATGAAGAGCAGCTACGGGTGTCTCTTAGTGCTGCAACCTAACCTACTCGCACTAATCAGGGATCCTAGTAGATGAGGGATAATAGGTTGCTCCTAGAGCAAGCCTTGACGTTTTAGGTAAGCAATGGCAGCTTCAGCAGCCCGTTTTTCAGCTTCTTTTTTAGTACGTCCTTCCCCTTGTCCGTAGGATTGGTTGTTGAGAAAGACAGTGGCCATAAATAGGGGGGCGTGCTCTAGGCCACCTGATTTTTCTGTAACGTAGTGCGGCAGGGTACCAGCGAGGTTGGCCTGTGCCCACTCTTGGAGTTGGTTTTTTACGTCAATGGCCGATCGAGAAACCATAACCTCATCGGGCACTGAATCAAATAATCGCTCAATCACGACTCGAACAGCACCAATGTCACTATCCTTGTCTAGGTAGTAGGCACCGACTACAGCTTCAAAGGTGCTGCTCAACAGGTTGAAATTTTGGAGACCACCATCTCGAATAACTCCTCTGCCAAGGCGCATGAGTGGCCCCAGACCAATATCTAGAGCAAACTGAGCCAGTTGTTGCTCGTCCACGAGGGCGGCGCGCCGACGAGTCATGACATCCTCTTGTACGCCAGGATAACGATGGTATAGATATTCAGCGCACAAAAAGGTCAAGATAGCATCGCCCAAAAACTCAAGCCGTTCGTTGTCACCAATTGTGCCTGGATGCTCCTTAACATAAGAACGGTGGGTCAGGGCTTGCTGAAGTAGCTGCTGATTTTTGAAGATGAGAAGTTCATGGGTCATGGTTGAGATGCCTCCGAGTGAAGTCGATTGCCTGCTCCACGCTGTGGGCAACCTGCACATGACGGGGAGCCAGCGCTAGGAAAAAGGTCTGGGCTTCGATAGGAGCATTAAGCAGAATGGTGGGCTTGTTGGATTTGATGGCCAGGGCAATCTCAGAAGCAGTTCCAGCTCCCATGCCACAGGCAATAACTACCCGACTAGACAAGACGTTGATGACGTTGCGGGCATTCCCCATACCCGTGAGGATAGGGATGGTGATGGCTGGTGACAGTTCTTGATAGGTGCTGCCAGGGAGAATACCGATCGTTAAGCCGCCATGCTCCACAGCACCGCGACTAGCTGCATCCATAACACCGCTGTGTCTGCCACCAGTGAGCACAATCCATCCTTGGGTGGCAATTGCAGCGCCAAGATTATAGGCATAGTCTAGATCAGTGCTGGTAGCTCCATCACCTGCTCCCATGACACCAATGATGGGTGATCGGCTAGAGGGCATTAACATAGGATGTCACTAGGGTATCGATGCCCGTGATAGCTGTACCTACAACAACAGCGTAGGCTCCAAGATCCATGGCTTGGCGGGCCATACGGGGGGAGGCAATGCCACCTTCACAGATAACTGGAATTGTTAGGCTATCCACCATCTGTGTCAGTAGGTCAAAACTAGGGGGCGTTTGCCCTTTGGTGACCTCAGTGTAGCCAAACAGGGTAGTGCCAACTATATCGGCACCGGCATCCGCTGCGGCGATCGCTGCCTCTAGGGTATCTACATCTGCCATCACAAATTTTTCTAACTCGGTGTGAATACTGGCAATTAGGCTGGCTACAGTTTCATCTCTTGGTCGAGGGCGTAGGGTAGCATCAATAGCAATGATGTCGGCACCTGCTGCGGCGATCGCGGCCGCATGGTGAGCTTGGGGTGTGATGTAGACCGGTGAGCCTGGAATCTGTTGCTTCCACAAGCCAATTAAGGGCACAGTGACTCGCTGTCGCACAGCTTGCACATGGGCAGGGGTATCAATACGAACACCAATCGCCCCTCGTTGCACTGCCGCCTGCGCCATCGCAGCAATCACGTGAGGATCATGGAGGGGAGATTCTACTGGCGCTTGACAAGAGACGACTAAGCCGGGAGGCAACAGTTTGGTAACAGCGGTCATAACTATTTGAACTACAGGATTTCACTCATCCTACGATGGTTTGTGAAATTCGTGTGACCATTAAGAGCAACACCAATTCTCTGTATTTCTGATATAGACTCCGGGGTGAATATAAGTAGCTTATGATACAGATTCAAGTCCGTGTTATGAATGCAGAAAACTGTGCAGATAGTGCCCAGAGACCTCCTACAGATTCCACACCCTCAGGAGCTAGAAACACCTCGCTGATAGGCATAGGCAGTTACCAAGTTCAGCTAGTCACTGCATCAGAGACTTCGGCTTGAATTTGGGGCTGGAACTGGAATATGGAGTAGACAACATCCCGGCGAATATCATTGAGCATCTCTAAGAACAGTTCATAGCCTTCGCTCTTGTATTCAATCAGCGGATCCTTTTGTCCATAGCCCCGCAGCCCTACCGATTCCCGCAAGCCATCCATCTGTTGCAGGTGCTCGCGCCAGAGGGTATCAATCCGTTGCAGAATAAAGAAGCGTTCGGCCTGACGCATCAACCCTGGATGAACGGCATCAAGTTGAGCTTCCTTGAGGTCGTAGGCGATCGCAACCTGCTCATGGAGAAACGCCTTGATTTCACTCACGGACATATCCACCAGTTGAGAGGCATCTAAATCCTCCAGCAGATAGACAAACTCCTTGGCTTTAGCAGTTAGCTTTTCTAATTCCCATTCCTCTGAGGGCAAATCTGGATTGGTGTAGGCATCCACAATGTCATCCATGGTCGCCTCAGCATATTTCAACACCAAGTCCTTAAGATCTAGCCCTTCAAGAACCCGCCGCCGCTCGGCATAGATGGCGCGACGCTGGTTGTTCATCACCTCATCATATTCAAACACCTGTTTGCGGATGTCGTAGTAATGGGTTTCTACCTTTTTCTGAGCATTTTCCAGGCTGCTGGTTAACATGCGTGATTCGATCGGCATGTCTTCATCCACTTGGAATAGGGTCATTAGGCTCTTGACCCGATCGCCACCAAAAATGCGTAACAGGTTGTCTTCTAGACTTAGGAAGAACTTGGTTGTGCCAGGGTCGCCTTGCCGTCCAGCGCGTCCGCGCAGTTGGTTATCAATGCGCCGAGACTCGTGACGCTCAGTGCCAATAACGTGTAGCCCGCCTAGCTTTACAACCTCCTCATGTTCTCGCTCGGTAAAGACTTCATACTCTTTCCGAATTAGGTTATAAGCATCCCGGAGTTGTTGAATGGCAGGACTATCGGTAGGTGCCTTTTCGCAGGCGATCGCCAACAAATCTTCTGCCTCCAGCTCACTTAAAGCTTGGGAACCATAGGCACTAACCACGACTTTCACAGCATCTTTAAGCCGTTGTTCAGCCTCAGCAGAGATTTCCGTAGGAAAAATTTGCGGAGATGCTTTCCAGTTCTTGCGCTTTTTGGCCGGGTTAGGGTCAAAGCCTTTAGCTGGGGGACGATTGCCAAAGATTGCTTCCGGTACTTGGAACTGATCATCATCCTCTGGCTTAACTAGAAGTGGCATCAGGTATTCCCGCACCTTTAACCGGGCCATATACTCTGCATTACCACCGAGAATAATGTCTGTTCCACGACCAGCCATGTTAGTAGCAATGGTAATTGCCCCCTTGCGTCCAGCTTGGGCAACAATTTCTGCCTCTCGCTCCACATTTTCAGGCTTTGCATTGAGGAGATTATGGGGAACTTTCAGCTCCGTCAGCAGGCAAGAGAGTAACTCAGAGTTTTCAACACTAGTAGTCCCTACCAGCACAGGACGACCAATTTTGTGCATCTCTGCGCATTCCATGGCCACTGCTCGCCATTTGCCATTTGCTGTTTTATAGACGACATCAGACAAATCCTTGCGTCTAAGAGGGCGGTTTGTAGGAACAACCGTCACCTCTAGTTTATAGATTTTCTCAAACTCAGCCTCTTCAGTCTTGGCTGTACCTGTCATTCCAGCCAACTTAGGATAAAGCAAGAAGAAATTCTGGTAGGTAATAGTTGCCATAGTTTGGGTTTCTGGCTGGATAGCAACACCCTCTTTGGCTTCGATCGCTTGATGTAGACCGTCACTCCAGCGTCGGCCCAGCATTACTCGCCCAGTAAACTCATCTACAATCAATACTTCACCATCAGCAACAATATAGTTCACGCCCTCAGTAAACAATTCCTTGGCCTTGATAGCGTTGAACACAAAATGTGCCCAAGGATCTTCTGGGTCGAAGAGATCAGATACCCCCAGAAGTTGCTCTGCTGCCACATAGCCCTCATCTGTCAACAGCACATTGCGCTGCTTTTCGTCTACCTCGTAATGCTCTTCTCGCCGGAGCGCTGCGGCTACCCGTGCTGCTTCTATATACTTTTCACTTGGACGCTCAACCTGCCCAGAGATAATCAGGGGTGTACGGGCCTCATCAATAAGCACCGAGTCCACTTCGTCAATGATGCAATAGTGAAAGGGACGCTGCACCACTTCTTCCATACTAGTGGCCATGTTATCTCGCAGGTAGTCGAACCCTAGTTCACTGTTGGTGGCGTAGGTAATGTCACAGGCATAGTTGCGTTGACGCTCAGATTGGGTCATGGTTTGTTGAATCAAGCCCACACTCAGCCCTAGAAACCTGTGGATTTGTCCCATCCATTCAGCATCCCGGCGAGCCAAGTAGTCGTTGACGGTAACAATGTGGACTCCTTTGCCTGTGAGGGCATTAAGGTAGGCTGGAAGAGTCGCCACCAAGGTCTTGCCCTCACCAGTTTTCATTT
>JANWZG010000099.1 GCA_025054735.1 Cyanobacteriota bacterium
TCTTTCGTGCAACCAGGGGTATCATCTTTTGGATAAAAGTAAAGCACAACAGTTTTGCCTGCAAAGTCAGATAAGGAAACCGTATTACCATTCGTGTCTTTGACAGTGAATGCAGGGGCAGAAGAGCCAACAGCCAAAACCATAGAAAGTCACCTCAGCGGCTAGAGTTGCCATAACCATTTTTCACTACAGATTGTAAATGAGAGCTTGCCTCATCTGTTTACAGAATCCAAGTGATGGGTGCGTAGGATTAACGATCGCTCTCTAGGTCGAAAATCACCTTTTCTAGATACCAAGCTTCAGATTTTCCAGGATACCGCTCTTGGGCGATCGCCAACAACCGTTCAGCAATCTCTCGGTTACCAGAAACCATACGCAGAAGGCGATCCCATAGCTGATTACAGCGATCAATCTCAGCTATATCCAAGGGCTGAGTTGCACTACTTTCCACTGGTACCTGAATCGGCTTTGCTTGCAATGCCTTAATCTCCTCAAGAGTGCGCTGATAGCTATCGCCATCTCCTTGGTTAAGCCACAGATTAGCCGCCTGTTGGAGGTCGCTAATTGCCCCCGCGCGATCACCAAAGGCTTCCCTTGCCAAACCTCGTTGATAGTAAGGTTCTGGCATAGTAGGAACAAGATTGAGCACACGGGAATAATCTGCGATCGCCTGTCGATAATCTTGAAGCTGACGGTAAGCATTGCCACGCTGCAAGTAGACTTTAGGATCTTGAGTAGATACGAGCTGGTTAAGGTCATCGATCGCCCCACGGGCATCCTCCAACTCCAGGCGCACCATAGCTCGATGCAATAGCATCTGAGAGTCATGGGGAGCAAGACGAATCGCTTCCGTAAGGTCATGAATTGCTGCCTTGCGTCTGCCAACTTTGGCATGGACGATGCCCCGCTGGCAGTATGCCTTTGCATTTTGGGGATCGGTAAGAATCAACCAGTCCAAGTCAGCGAGAGCATCCCGGTAGTTACCTTGTTGCACCTTAGCCATAGCCTGCTGAAAGAACTGATCCAAGTTAATCCAGGGTTTGGTCGCTACAGAGGCAGCAACCCCAGAGGATGGTAAGGCTGAGTCTGCCTGAAGTTGATTAATAGTGTCTAGACACCGCTGGGCATTCGTCTTATCTTTTTGAGATAAGTAGAGTTTGGCAGCAGTTTTATAGGCAGCAATGGCCTGAGGAATGTTGTGTTGTTTGCAGTAGGCTGTACCTAGCACATTGTGGGCGGCTGGCAAATTGGGACTAAGGCACAACGCTTGCTCTGCATCCAACATAGCAGCCTGAGGCTCACCCATTGCTAAATACAGTAGGGCACGCCCCAAATGAGCCTCTGCCGTTGGCTGTAGCTGCAATGCTCGGTGGTAGTCTGCTAAGGCACCATCGCGATCGCCTAAATCTCGTCGCAAGGTTGCTCGCTTCGCATACACCTCCGCTCGCTGTGGATCTATCTGCAAGGCATGATCAAACGCCTGTAGAGCACCTTGGCGATCGCCCATCTTCAACTTTTCTAGTCCTTGCTGATACCCATCCTGCTCCATAGTCCTTCAATCCCTGCCCTAGCCAGACCAACGCATACACCACTACACTACTGTATCTGGGTCAACGCCCAACTCCCGTAACCGCTCCGCTAACCGTTGAGCTATCTGCTCTGCCTGCAACCTAGCCTGCTCTGCCTGCAACCTAGCCTGTTCTGCCTGCAACCTAGCCTGTTCTGCCTGTTCTAGAGCATATTCAGTTTCTTCCTGTGTCAACAGATAGCGCTGCTGTTCAGGGTCGTAGAATCTCAACCCATAGGACAATAGGTGTAATTCCAAGTTCAGCACATGGCTAGCTAGACACAGGGTGCCGTCCGCTAGTGTGCGCGGAAGCATAGGCTTATATACTCCATTCACAAGCTGATACCCTATTAAGGGTACAGGTTGCAAATACTGGGCTGTCGGATCATATTGAATATATTCCTGTACGCCTAATTGTTGATAGAGAGCAACCTTGTTGCGATTGTCCTTTTGCACTGTGGAATGGGATGTGATTTCGAGAGCAAAGTCAGGTAGCTTGCCCCCCTCTAGCCAAACCTTATAGGTATTGCGATCGTGATTTGGAATTCCTATCACCACAAAGGTGTCTGGTGCTAGAGACGCACGTGGATTGCCCTCCTCGTAGTAGATAAACAAATTACCGGATACGTAGACATCGGGACGGTGACGATAGTACATCCGCAAGGCTTTTGTAGAGTAGTGAATGTAGTCACGCTGAATGTCACCTTCCGGCATCCCTTCGCCATCCTCATCCGGGTAATCAATCACTCCATCAGTATCATGTGCATCGGCATTGTACGAGTCAGTATCGTACTGGGGGCGCTCAAGTTCATCAGCGATCGCATAAGGTGGATTGATAGAGGTAGTCATTGCCCTGCTCCCAATGACATCGAGCTGATCCATAGCCTAGCATATGCCATTTACTGGGATGGTTTCTCTAACACGTTGTTATAGGTATATGTGTAGCTACTGCCTCCCTAGGTTTAGCCTCAGAAATCCACTTTAGAGACTCGTAAGAGATTCGTAGTAGCGCCTGAAAACCATCGACGGTTCAGTCGAGAAGATAAATTTTATACACTTACTAATCTGTAATCAACTGTCCAGAGAGGATCATACTCAGCGAAGTGTCACTTCGGATTGATACTGATCAAAAGGTTAGTACACCAGGCTTTGGATATGTGCCACTGTTGCCCTTACCCTAGATTCCTCACTAGCTTGGGCTTAGGACTTTGAGATGGCTCACCCCATCATTTCCTGGGTGGGGAGAGCCTCTGGGATGAACGCGAAAATGTATCTCAGCAAATGTAACAATTGTCTTAATGATCAGGGTGAAATCACCCAATTAACATTTAGTGCTGTAGTATAATTCGCTAGTAGTTAAGCAACGATAATTGACTAAACTGCGGTCTGATTGCAAGGATTACAAAGCGAAAGTTGATGACTTGAGCAGTAAGAAGACTGGTTAAGTGACAAAGCTATCAACTTATGCCAGAAGCCTTTGCCACGCAAATGAATGTGACCTTTGCTGACTTGCAGAGGCATGTTTAGTGACTCAAGCATTACTCAATAGTTGCCAACTCCTAGTTGCCAATTCCTCAGCTCTGATCAGTCAATTAGTGAAGATAGTTACCGTTGCTGCACCTCTATAACCCTTGGGAGTTGATACTACATGATTATTGTCGATACCGCTCTAAAAGCTCGCCAAGAAAGCGGGAACCTGGTTCGAGTGGGAATGATTGGCTCTGGGTTTATGGGTTGGGGTATTGCTAATCAAATCATTAACTCCGTACCAGGGTTGGATTTGGTTGCTGTCTCTAGCCGTAATTTGGAGAATGCTAGACGAGCGTATGCTGAATCTAGAGTGACCGATGTTCGTATCGTTAAAACTGTTAAAGATTTGAATGATGCGATCGCCCACCACCAATACGCCATTACAGATGATGCCTCCCTGCTGTGTCGTGCTGACAACATCGACATCCTGATTGAGGTAACGGGTACCATTGAGTTTGCTGCTGGGGTTGTGCTAGAGGCGATCGCCCACGGCAAAGACATTGTGCTGATGAATGCTGAACTCGACGGCACGATCGGTCCTATTCTCAAAGTCTATGCTGACAGAGCAGGGGTGATTCTCTCTGGCTGCGATGGTGACCAACCCGGTGTGGAGATGAATCTGTACCGCTATGTTAAGAGCATTGGCATGACCCCTCTGCTCTGTGGCAACATCAAGGGCTTGCAAGATCCCTATCGTAACCCCACCACCCAAGAAGGGTTTGCCAAAAAGTGGGGACAAAAGCCTCACATGGTCACCAGCTTTGCTGATGGCACTAAAATTTCCTTTGAGCAAGCGATTGTTGCCAATGCTACAGGCATGACGATCGCTAAACGAGGAATGCTAGGGTATAACTTCACAGGTCATGTCGATGAAGCCACTAAGCTCTACGATGTCGATCAACTCAAGGAACTGGGTGGCATTGTTGACTACGTAGTAGGCGCAAAACCCGGCCCCGGTGTATTTGTGTTTGCTACCCAAGATGACCCTTACCACAAGCACTACCTCAACTATTACAAAATGGGTGAAGGCCCACTGTACAGTTTCTATACTCCCTATCACCTTTGCCATTTTGAGGTGCCCTTATCGGTGGCCCGTGTGGCGTTATTCAGAGATGTAGTCATTGCGCCTCTAGCAGGGCCAAAAGTAGATGTCATTGCCGTGGCTAAAACTGACCTCAAGGCAGGGGAGACTCTTGATGGTATTGGTTATTACATGACCTACGGACAATGTGAACGCTCAGAGGTTGTTTGGGCACAGCGGCTGTTACCAATCGGGCTAGCAGAAGGCTGTCGGTTAAAGCGAGATATTCCCAAAGACCAAGTGCTAACCTATGATGATGTGGAATTGCCAGAGGGTCGCCTGTGCGATCGGTTGCGGGCAGAGCAAGATAATTATTTTGCGCCAGCCAACAAACTCGCAATGGCCAGTTAGGGCTATCCTACAGGTTAGTTCATTCATCATGCGTCTTTAGCGATAACTATGTCTCAATCAACGTCTCAACCAACGAGTCGGCTCAGTGAAATCTCTCTGGTTACTGCTAATTTTGGTGAGGGCATTGTCCTTGCTGATGTGCTCCAAGACTGGTTTCACTTTTTAGGGGGAAAGCCTGGTGAGGTTGTATTCATCGACTGTGGCAGTGATACAGAAACCCAGACCATCTGCTGGCAACTTTACCAAGAGGGATTAATCGACAGATTGCAGTTGATTCACCCAGACAATGATGATTTTGGGCGAGACAAGGGCTATATCAAGGAATACACAGCCGGCGCGGTTGCTAGCAAGCCCTATCTAGTGCTGTTTAAAACAGATACCTTGCCCTATCGGCGGGGGCACGACGGCTGGCTAGAGGAGGCACTAGACTATCTTGATCGTGACGACATATTTGCCATCAGTGGTGCGTGGAACCTGCCTTCAAAACATCGTGATGCTTGGGATGGCTGGTACTTCAGCAAGAAGTGTAGCTATAACTTTGCTGTAATTAAACGGGATAAGTTTATGGCAGCCGCCCATGAGTTTGCCCATGACTTTATCCTTTCTGGATTTACGGGCAAAAACCCAGCAGAAGCTACAGACCAAGGACGCTATTTTATCGAGGTTGCCTTTGAAAAATACCTAGAACAACATGGTATTGATGTGTTGTCTAAGGTGGAAGACATTAATTGGACTGTGTTCCACACTAACACTCACAATCAACTCCTCAAGCAAGTTAGGGAAGACTACCTGGCACGACGTAATGTTGAGCAGTTTATGAATCTTGGTTTTTCTGACAAGGAGCCGGATCCATCAAAGGCACGATACTACGGTTTGCCAGTGCCACAGGTTAGTTTTCTTAAAAAGTTGCGGATTGCCTTTGGAGCATCACCCTTGGGCACTCCCTGGCGAAGCTTGAAGCGGCGATTACCCCAAAAAAGTACACCATAGTGCTAGGCTCAGCCCTGCTCAGACTAGATAGCCGTGCGATCGTCAACCCAGGAACTGTCAAGGTTAGCTGTTACAACATATTCTCAGGCGATATTGCTGTTAAGCTACTCTTAAACTACAGTACCGACCAGTAATATTGCTTTGGTGAATCAGCTTGCCATAGCCAGAAGGCCTTGCGTGGCTCAGCTTGAGTTAACCAATGTTGAATGAATAATGGAACAGTGTTGAGGAGGTTAGTCACTATGGCCAAGATTGGGAATACACGAGTATTTCGCCTAAGTAGGTTAGTTCGAGGGGTAACCCTAGCGACGTTGGTATCAACAGTAGGGTTGTTAACCGCTTGTCAAGAGCCTGCTCCTACGGGTGCGGGCAGCAGTCCTAGTGACTCATCTCCATCTGCTGGTGGCGGAGATGGCCTGAAAATTGGCACGCTCTTACCAGCAACGGGAGATCTTGCTTCCGTTGGACAGCCGATGTTGGCCTCAGTGCCACTCTTAGTAGAGACGGTCAACGCCTGTGGAGGGGTTAATGGCAAGCCTGTTACCCTAGTTACGGCAGATGACCAAACTGACCCAGCAGCGGGCGTAGAAGCTATGACAAAGCTGGTAGAAGTCGATAAAGTGGCTGGTGTGGTTGGCTCCTTTGCCAGTGGTGTGTCTGGGGCAGCAGTAAACGTAGCAGTGCGTGGCAAGGTGATGATGATCTCACCCGGTAGCACTAGCCCTGTGTTAACTGAGCGGGCAAAGAAAGGCGAGTTTGATGGATTTTGGGCAAGGACAGCCCCACCTGATACCTATCAAGCTAAGGCACTGGCCAAGCTAGCCTCAGAAAGGGGGCTAAAGAAAGTGGCGACGATCGCCATTAACAATGACTATGGCGTCGCCTTCGAGCAGGAGTTTGTGAAGGCATTCAAGGCATTAGGGGGCACTGTAGTGAACGAAAGTAATCCTACTCGCTATGACCCCAAAGCCACAACCTTTGATACGGAAGTTAAGGCGGCCTTTGGCAGCAAGCCCGATGGTGTAGCGGCGGTGCTCTACGCTGAGACAGGTAGCCTTGTGCTAAAAGCAGCTTACCAGCAAAACCTCATGCAAGGAGTAACGGTGCTGTTGACAGATGGGGTTTATGCAGACGATTTTCCTGCTCAGGTAGGTAAGACTAAGGAGGGTAAGGTGATTTTAAGTGGCGCGATCGGCACAGTTCCCGGTGCTGGAGGCAAAGATTTAGCTGCCTTTACCAAGTTTTGGGAAGAGAAGCAAAAACGTCCCATGGCCCCCTATGTTCCCCATTCATGGGATGCAGCAGCATTGCTTGTCTTGTCTGCCCAAGCGTCGGGACAAAATACAGGTGAAGGTATCAGGAACAAGTTACGAGATGTTGCCAATGCTCCTGGGGAAGAGGTTTCAGATGTATGCAAAGCCCTAGAACTGCTGAAGCAGGGCAAAGACATCAACTACCAAGGCATGAGTGGTAGCGTTGATATTGATGAATATGGGGATGTCTCTGGGGTTTACGATATTTGGCAGGTCGAACCTGATGGCAAGTTGAAGGTAGTTGGGCAAGTCACTCCTCAATGAGGAAAGTAATGGCCTATGACAGGGATAATGGCCTGGAGCAGTAACCTACAATCTAGTGTTATACCAATTCTCAAGCTGTTGCCCCAGATGGCTTGTAGTAAGGACTTAAGTCCTTATTACGAACTAGTGGGTTATGTAGCTGGCCTTTGGAGAGAGGGTATTAGGCTTGGCTGCGCTCGCTCGTGATAATCTGAGCAATTGTTGCTGGTAATTCCTCTAGCCCAGTGTCGGCCTCAGATGGCTTGTAGTAAGGACTTAAGTCCTTATTACGAACTAATGGGTTATGTAGCTGGCCTTTGGAGAGAGGGTGTTAGGCTTGGCTGCGCTCGCTTGTGATAATCTGAGCAATTGTTGCTGGTAATTCCTCTAGCCCAGTGTCGGCCTCAGATGGCTTGTAGTAAGGACTTAAGTCCTTATTACGAACTAGTGGGTTATGTAGCTGGCCTTTGGAGAGAGGGTATTAGGCTTGGCTGCGCTCGCTCGTGATAATCTGGGCAATTGTTGCTGGTAATTCCTCTAGCCCAGTGTCGGCCTCAGTAGGACTCACGGGCGATCGAAAGGTGTAGTTGGGATCACATTCCCCCGTGTCATAAACCTGCAATACCCAACGATCGGGAAGTCCCTCTACACCAATTTCCACAATGTGCCACGTTTCACCTACGGCCCGTGCCTCTAGCACCGAGAACCATTCTTGATCCTCAACGGGAACTTCTAAATCATTCATCAGGAAAGCGATCGCCCGTTGTCCTGCCTCTGCAGTAGTGACCCCTAACATCATCTTTGCCTCCAACTAAAGTGATGGTTGAACGTGTAACTTGAGGTAGTGATTAGCAGCCTGTGGTTACATATGCACACGTATGTACTATGTTGAGGACATTGGTGGATACAGCCCCAGTTCTTTGCTTAACTGCCGTGCTAGGAAAATCAAAAACTTGGCAACATCTTGGTTATCTTGATGGGCCATCATCGTCGCCACTTGCATCAGACAGGTAACAAACCCGGCATCGAGTAAATCAGGTTGGCTGTTCAACACGATGGGTTCGTCTCCATTCGGGCATTTGAGCAGACGATCAATCAAATCAAAGTACTGGTCTTGGCGGGTGATAGACATGATGGATTTTGCAAGGTTGGTAGGTTAGAAGTTTTTAGCTGTGTGGGTTACAGGATCAAATTCAAAGCGCTGAGAATGGTGAGTTTCGCCATAGATGCTGAATGTGACAACTGGCTCATCCCCCAAGGCAACAACGGAGTGAATAGCACCAGGCGTAAAACTGATAACATCACCCGGTAACACAATCATCTCTGCGGTTGGCTCCACCCAATCTGGGAATTGAGGATCGGGCACCCGTTTCCATAGGATATTCTTTTCTTCCCCCTTTAGCATAGCTACAACGCCCCATGTACCGTGGTTATGTACAGCAGAGCGAGTTCCTGGTAAAGAGGTAGCAATTTGTACGGTCAGGGGATAGCCAATTTCATCGTAGAGGACAGTTACCCCGGTGCCTGTGTTGATATTGGGGGTGGCAAACTGGGTTTGTATCCAATAGGAGTTGGTAATCAGCCGACGCACTAGGAACGCTAATTGTGGCAGGCAGTCGGCTTCATCGATTGCTCCCTCTAGTACATCCTCTACCTCTGTTAAAAAGCGGTGGAACCGATAGGGAGTCCGCAATAGATCCCATTCTCTTGCAGGCTTACACACCTGCCACTCGCCAGTATCTGTTACTAACAAGTCTCGATACTTCATAGCAGTTTGTACCATATTTTCAGTCCTCCTCATCGTCAGAGTGAGTCAAAATCTGCAATACGGTGGCTGCGCCAAATTCTCCCTTTGTGTCTAGTTCACTAACACGGCTGGTAATTTCCACTGCTTCAGCGATCGCCCCCATTCGAGCCAAAATCAGCCCAGATGCAGCATAGGCATTGAGGTAGAGGCGAATAGTGATATCTTCTTGACGTTCCCTCAGAATTGGAGCCAGCAACTCCCAAGACTCTGGAAGCTGCTCTAGTTGCTTGATGCGTTCAATCACCTGTGTAGCCATGGTTAAGGCAGCACTATTGTTGTGCTTGTAGAAGAAGTACCGATAGGCAGCAACAAGGACATCTAGAGACTGATGGGCGATCGTTAGTGCTTTTTGTATATAGGCTTGAGACTGTGCCGTATCTTCCCACGTAGTTGCTGCTGCTATGAGCAGTTGTTTAACCTCAGCAGGCAAGTCATACCAGGATAATGTCGGTTCACAGGTTGATTTACGGTGGGGTTGAGGGGTTACACACACTGGCATAGGAGTTTAGTAGGCATAATCATAGGAAGAGGCTATGTCTACTTATATCAGTTCCCTTTTGGCCAGTTAGTTATTTTACACTCCATCATTGGCTACTCTTGCTCAGGAATTCGAGGATCTCAACTGTCTGCCACAGAGCATTACAGCCCATTTTTAGCGCTAGGGGATAGGTATCTCCAGTTCAGAAAATGAGTAGTAATGGGTCAAGGGACTAGTATTTTTGGCATGAATACACCAAATCAATCATTTTAGTAATCTTTTTTGAGAGAGAAAATCTTGAAAATTTTCCGTTTAAGTCAGAACTTTTTCCAAAGTTGATGACATTATCAAGAATTTTCAACATCTAGAAGTCATAAATTGACGACATCAAATCCGTAACGATCACTACCAAACCAGTCTTTAAATTGCTCGCTATGAACATATTGCAGCCACAATCTTAAGAAAATATTTAATCAATTGAATTGACTGAAAATACAAGAGATTTTTGTCTACAACTAGGTGTTAATTACTTCTTAACTAGAGAACACGAATATTTAGGTTTCTGTTAGCTTGTACTCCTAGTGATCTGGTTGACTTACAAGCCTAAGGTGAGGAGTTTGCTTGGTTCGGGTTAGTTCTCTGTCCCTCAATGTTATGGGCTGGATTATGTGCTAGGGGGACTGTTTGGTCATTGTTGTTGCTAGCCGTGCAATCCTATGGCTCACACTATTACGAATCGCTGTACGCAATGTGGAGTTTGTGTTCCCCAATGTCCTCAAGATGCTATCAAGCGTGAAGGTGAGGACTATTGGATTGACCCGATGCTCTGTAATGACTGTAGGGGCTATGCGGATCAGCCGCAATGTGTCAGTGTTTGTCCAATTGACTTGCCACCGATGCCGTTGCAGGCAAAAAAAGGCAGATGCAAAACTAGCGATCGGGTAATTCCTAGCCCCAACTTGTTTGTCAATGGTAAAAGCAGCCCCTTTGCCTCGGCGATCGTCATCTGGGAAGCCTGTAATGTGCTAGCTCAGCGCCAATCTCTTCCCTGGAAAACAGATGTAGATGGTGCACTGTGCTATGAGCGGCAAGTCAACGGTGGTCGAGGGACAATTACTTTGCGATTAACCAATGCCCTTGCTACTGAGCCTAACGTTCCATTAGAC
>JANWZG010000100.1 GCA_025054735.1 Cyanobacteriota bacterium
CATCACCCCTTAGCACTAGCATTATGAGTCATCTGATGACTGGGTTGAGCATTCGTAGTCTTAGACTGGTTGAATCGTTCAGCCACTGGGATGTAAGGACTGCTGCGTCCCTCACGCTGAACCCGTAAATGAGACTGCCACAGCGACCAAGGCCCTGCCAAATTGCCAATTAACTCCAAGCCCAGCAAGGACATGGGATAATCAGTCCAACCTCTTAGCCTAGCCTGAACCCGCCAAAGGAAAAGATAGGGAATTTCAACCAAGATGCGCCATAGGCCCCGCCAATCTCCATCCTGAAGCCAAGTAACCAGATGATAGGAAGGGCCTCCCTTGCTATAGTTATAGAGTTGCCGCCTTAGGGCAGCCTCTGTTCGGCGGTGTTTATGCCACAGATAGCAGGACTCAGCATATATCAGGGTGTAGCCAGCTTTTAGCACCTTATAAAACAAATAGGTATCTTCACCAACACCAGAGGGTAACCCTGGGCCTAGGGTCTCTTCCATTAAGCCAATATCAGGATGATTGAATATGCTGGCTCTGAAGGCAGCATTTGCAGTTGCACCGAGCTTCCAGGTCGGTACTGCCTGACGAGGAAACGATTCAAACCAATCTCCATTCACTTCCATCGGCTCAAAGCCCTTGCCCAGACCGCCATAGTCTTCAAAAGCCTGCTGAGAGGGGGTTTGCAGTTCTATGGGCAGAACATTGCCGGTAACTACCATGACATCTGGACGACTAAAAGGGGCAACCAGTTTTTCCAACCAGTCTGGCGGAGCAATCACATCATCATCGGTGGCAATGACAATATCTCCTGTACAGGCATTGATTCCGGCGTTGCGAGCGTAGGCCAAGCCTTGGCGTGGCTCTGTTACTAAGATGACACCAGGAAACTTGGCCACAATGGGGGGGGTAAGTCCTGATTGAGGGTGGTTATCAACAACAATTATTTCGATCGGTCGGTTTGAATTCTGGGCTAGGAGAGTTGGCAGACATTCTTGCAAGTCTTGGGGACGATCGTAAGTTGCCAGAACAATGGATACTGGGATGTGGTCGGGTAACGATGGGGGCTGGGCCTTCTGAACCGCATCGGGTAGCCAATGTTGCAGTAGGGTATTCATTGATTGTGCCCAGAGTAAATCCTTGTGCAGTCTGAAGTCAGGATCAAGGAGTTGCAAACCAAATTTTTGAATAATCATACCCCTGAGTCGAGAAGCACTTAGAGGTTGATATGCCGTCTGAATATCGATCGACCCCAAGGGTTGTTCATGCCAAGTGACAAAAATGCGGGCCTTGTCATACTCAACAACATCCCTCAAGGAAATCAGGGGTTGACTGAGTTCTACCGTTTTAACAGCAATCGCAGACTGAGCGGGGTACTGTGCCGATTGGGGAGCACTGTTAGTCACAACTGCGGGCAATAAAGGCTCCCCTGCGTAGGCTTTACTGAGATTTTTAGCAATTTTGTTGGCTTTGGGGTAGCGAGTTAGGCCCACAAAACACCCCCGCAACTCACCCCAAATCAGTTCTCTTGGTAAGCGATTAGGGTATTTGAAGGATATCCACAGCCGTCGCAACAACCACCACCACAGCCACCAAATTCCTAGTTTTAAGAAGGCGATGCGCTCAGTAGGATACGCCAGGGCACTTCGTAGGAAATAAGAATACAGACCAATACCGTTGTTGGCGATCTGGGTGTAAAGTTTGGCGTAGTCTCGCCGGTGACGATGACGGACGATCGCCGTGGGCGTGTAAACCAGGGTATACCCTTCCTTTAGCACTCGGAAAAACATCTCAATATCCCCACCCCCATTGGTTACTGTGCCCACATCTAAGGCTGGATCAAAGCCACCAATCTGCTCAAACAAGCTACGGCGAAAAGCCATATTGGCTCCTGTACCAAACTGACCAGCAGCGCCATAGAGGGAAGCGACTGATTTAGATGGAGCTGCGGCTCCAATAAACCATTTAGGTTCAAATCCCCGCCCAAAGCCACCATAGTGCTCAAACAATACCTGTGCTTTGGTTTCCAACTCGTAGGGCACCACCAGCCCTGTCACCGCCATTACCTGGGGATTTTCCACAAATACCCATGCCAGTGCCTTCACCCACAATGGATCCACCACGACATCATCATCGGTATAGGCAATGATCTCGCCTTTGGCTTCTAGGATGGCGCGGTTGCGTGCCCAGTCTAGCCCCGGACGCGGTTCGCACACATAGCGTACCTGGGGATAGTTACCCTCGATGAGATTACGGGTGCTGTCGGTAGTAGGGGCATTGTCCACTACGAGAATCTCTAGGTTGGGGTAGTCTAGCTTGCTCAGGGCACTGAGGCAAAGCTGCATGTCGTCGGGGCGATCGCGGGTACAGACCGCCACAGTCACTAACGGATAGCTAGACTGCTTTTGCCAAAAGGTTTCTAAAGGTGAAGGGAGATTGATTAAATCCTCTAGCTTCAGTTTTTCTGGCAAGGCAGAGATGGCCAATAGCTTTTCCAGCAAACTATGAATGAGCTTCGTGCTGTGCTCTTGAAGAATAGCCTGACCCATGCTTTCGACTGTGCATTTGCCATTAGTGATGGGAGCCTTGACATAACCGATTGGTACCCCGTGCAATCGCACCAAACCTAGCACTCCCATATAGCCCTCTAGCCCCTCCAACGTAACTAAGGGCTGGCTCAGTTCAACATCAACGACCTTGATGGGGTAGAGCATAGGCACCTCCAAATAATCGTGTCATCAGCCAATGCAGTACATACCCCACCAATTGCTGAAACTGTACCTTGCGGTTTTGGGGTGTCACGCCAACAGAGCGCAATGCTGCATCAAAGGACTGCCCAGGGGCAACCCTGGTAGTTTCATCCCGCTGCCGCAGCCAGACGTAGCGCCACCGAGGAAGCGCCAGCCGCAACAGACTTTTGAACCCCAGGGAATAGAATCCCAACCGGCATAAGGTTATCACTGGGGTAGCCTTGAGGGCAGCAACCAGCCATACAATCGCGTTAGAAAAATCGGTATACAGATAGCAAACACGGGCAAGGTAGAGATAAAAGCTGCTGGCGGAGAGTTGATAGAGGATTTTTGGAATCTCTGGATGTTTTTCCCGCACCGATCGCAGCATCACCTGATGGGATCGCGCCATGCGCGTGAAATCTGTAGACATGCTGTGGTTGTCTTTACGGTAGCCCACCAAAAATTCCTTCACGACACGGAATTCACAAATCTCTGCTAGCCGCAGATACAAGTCCCAGTCTTCACAGCCATGGGCTTTCTGCCGCTGCATATCAGTACGGTAGCCGCCAACTTGTTGCAAATAGGTGCGCTTGATCAGTGAGGCACTGGCATTCCCCAAAAAGTTATGACAGATCAGGGTGATGTAAACATTACCCTGAATCCCAGAGGTACGAAAACCACCCGTTACCTTACCATAGCCGTCTACATCGGCTGACCAAGCATACACCACGCCAACAATAGCGGGAGCCTGCTACATACAGTCCACCATTTTTTCAATGGCTTGGGGATGCCACAGGTCATCGGCATCGATCGGGGCAATATACTCTCCTTGGGCATGGCGAATTCCCGTATTCCGGGCAGCGGCGGCACCAGCATTGGATTGTGTAATCACCTTCAGACGGCGATCGCGTAGCATAATTTGGCTTGCAAGGTCTGCTGTGCCATCAGTTGATCCGTCATTGACAACTAAGACTTCTAAGTGTTCATAGGTCTGGGCCAAAACTGATGTCAACGTCTCTGCCAGGCATTTTTCAGCATTATAGGCCGGAATCACAACCGATACTAGAGGCATTACGGTACTCATATGTTATTAACCCGACCACTATGGGCTACATTTCATCCGGGCTATATCTCGAAGAATAGCTAACCTCAGTAGCAATTAACACTCACAGTTGACACTAAGTAGTTAAAACCACTACTCAGCCTCAACCAGGAATAGTCTCATCAGGCATCAAAAAGCTACGATCGCATTCACATGTCGCGCCGTGTAAGCCTCAACAGTAAATTTCCGTAGCAAGTATCATCAGTAGCTGATCTAAAAGGGTAACAAACTGGCCATCTACCAATAAACCTGGCTTTCAGCTACCGCCTATACTCATGTCTCCACTCAACGCTTGCCGAAAGGCTTCAAAGCAATCTGAATCTATTCAGGATCACGTACAAATCAATGCGCTGTATTGTGTTCAACGCTTAGCATATTACAAGTCTGTTCTCAAAATTGTTGCAAAACTGTAATAATTTGTTATATTAATTTACATAGATGAATCAATGCCTTGTGCAAAGGAGCAAAGAGTATGACTAGAGGTGTTGTTACCGAAGAGGGCGGTCGCCAAAACATTTATGCCATTGAGCCTACTGTTTATGTGGCGCAGGACTCTGGTATGGGTTTCACTAAGCGTGCTGAGACTCTAAATGGTCGTTTGGCTATGATTGGCTTTGTGTCTGCCATACTGCTGGAAGTGATTACTGGCCATGGTGTCCTGGGGTTTTTGGCAAACCTGTCTAACGTTCAATAAGTAAATGGTTTGATTGATCCTCCTTGCCTGTCATCACACCAACCAACTTGTTTCGCTTCTAAGGAGATAGTTATGAATACTGATTTTGATTTCAAGGATCCTACACTGTTCGGGCCAGTTGTTTTTCGCCCTAGCTTTAACAACTTTGAGACTATTAATGCTACTCAGGCATGGTCACTATTTTTTACGGCTAGTCAAGAAGACAAGATTTTGGGATTCAGCCCTGAGATTGGTCGCTTTTTCACCAATGCCCTGATTGCGATCGCCGGAGCAGGCATCCTCTGGTCATTGATCTTCAAGCCCCTCTACTAGAAATTAGTGGTTCAGCTAGATTTGAGTGTTCGAGATAAGGCTACTGGGTAACCGGGTGTGACTATGTTACGCCCGGTTTTTTTCAGCCATGATTTTTTCCACCACATCCGCCACGATTTTGTCAGGGGTTGAGGCACCCGAGGTAATACCTACAGTAATTGGGCCTGCTGGCAACCAAGCTGGGGTGATCTCTAAGTCTCTGCCAAGGGGTTTGTGTTGAATGCGATTGCCTTCTAAAATGCGATCGGCACTATCAATGTGATAGGACGGAATTCCCCGCTCGATGGCAATTTCCTGCAAGTGGGTGGTGTTTGACGAGTTAAATCCACCGATCACTACCATCACGTCTAATGGCTCGTCTACTAGCTGCGTCATGGCATCTTGCCGCTCTTGGGTGGCATCACAAATCGTGTTGAAGCTGAGGAAATGCTGATTCAATACATCAGGGCCGTACTTACGCATCATGGTGTGCTCGAACAGCTTGCCAATCTGCTCTGTTTCACTTTTGAGCATGGTAGTCTGGTTGGCAATACCAACTCTCTCTAGGTCGCGATCGGGGTCAAATCCAGCAGAACAAGCGCGTTGGAACTTGGCCATGAATTCGGCTTTGTTACCCCCGTGCAGAATGTAGTCGCAGACGTACTGGGCCTGTTGCAGGTTAAGCACGATCAAGTACTTGTCAGCAAAGGAACTAGTGGCAATGGTTTCCTCATGGTTATATTTACCGTGAATGATAGAGGTGTAGTTTACTTTTTTGTGTTTTTCGACAGTATTCCAAACTTTGGCAACCCAAGGACAGGTGGTGTCAACGATCGTGCAGCCTCGGTCTCTAAGCAGTTGCATCTCTTGCACACTAGCCCCAAAGGCAGGCAAAATCACAACATCACCTGCCGCAATTTTAGAAAAGTCCTTTACACCATTCTCAACTTCAATAAACTGGACTTGCATGTCCTGCAACTTTTGGTTCACCAGTGGGTTATGGATGATCTCGTTGGTGATCCAAATGCGATCGTTGGGGAAATGGGTGCGGGTTTCGTAGGCCATGGCAACAGCACGCTCCACTCCCCAGCAAAAGCCAAAGGCTTCCGCTAGGCGAATAGTGACATTACCTTGGGTGAGAGTGTAACCATTGTCTCGAATTTGCTGCACTAGGCTACTCTGGTACTCAGTTTGCATCACGCCAGTGACTTCAGCCCCATGCCCAAATCCCTTACGGTGGTAATTTTCTGACTGTTGTAGCGACCGCTTAAACGCTTTGGTATCCATGTCAACTGTCCCTGACGATTCAACGCTGATAATAAACAATGGACTGCAAGTGACCATCCACATACTCATAAACCAGTGTAACGGTTTAGTAGCAGACACTCTTAATCAAAAAAGAATAGTGGTGCACATGCAGCCCACTCAGCTTATGACCACAGTGGTTTGTATCTGGCTTCTCAGCTTACTGTTGACAACTGCCTAGTTCGACTCAGGTTTCTCAGACAGAATGCTCAAGCGCACAGGCTCACCATCCTTCAGTGGACGGCCACTGCGCGTAACGTAGCGTTCACCTGCTTGCAAACCTGACAGAATTTCTACCTGACCGTTGCCGCGCTCGCCCACAATCACCTGTCTAGCCATCACCTTGGCATCCTTGCCGTCACCCACGACTACGAAGATCTTGGCAGGTTGTCCGCTAGCTGACGATCGTCGGCGGTTGCCTTGGCCCGATCGAGACTGTCCCTGAGCAGCGGTTGCACGAGTTGCCCGCTCGCCACCTTCTGTCTGCCTACCACCTTCTGCCCGCTGGGTATTCCTGCCCTTGGGGGAACTATCCAGTAGTGCTGGTGATGGGGAACCTTGGCTAGCTGGGTTGCCCTGCTGTCCAGATTTCTGGGCCTCGTCTTCCACTAGGGCTGACTGAGCTACAAGCACACGTTCTGTCTGCAGTTGAGCAAAGGTTACTCGTGCTAATAGTCCGCTACCAATTCTGCCTGCTTCATTGGGAATCACCACTTCCACGGGAATTAAGCGCACGGCTGGATCTGCAGCCGGAGAAATACGACTAATGCGGCCTTGAATAGTTTGATTAGGGAAGGCATCTAATCGCACCTGTGCAGCTTGACCAACTCGCAGCTTAGCAATGTCTAAATCGGAAACTTGAAGGGAAATTTTCACCTGGCTGAAATCGCCCACCCGCAAGATAGCACCTCCTGGCTGTACCAAGTTGCCTGCTTCTGTTAGACGCTCAAGCACCAGACCATCCACGGGGGATTGCACCACTGTATAGGCTTGGCGCTGTTGGGCTTGTTCTACGGCGGCCTGTTGAGCAGCCACTCGCCGTTCAGCCGCTGCGATCGCTTCCCGTTGACTCTGGACTTGTTCCTCTGCCGATCGCACGACTTGGGCGGCTGTGCGGGCATTCGTCACGGCTACTTCTCCCTGCTGGATGGAAATTGCACCGCTCTTAGCCAACCGCTGCAACCGATCAGCATCCGCTTGGGCCTGCTGTAGCTGCAACCGTGCTCGCTCTACCTGGGTTTTGGCTTCATTCAACTGTGCCGTTAACCTTGTCACTTCCGACTGCTGGGCAGCTAACTCTGCTTCCTGTTGCAGCACAGCAGCACGTAAAATATCACCGTCCAATTCAGCGACAACTTGACCTTCAGTGACGCGATCGCCCACATCTACTGCCATAGCGATCACCCTCCCCTCGACTTGGGCGCGGAGGGTCACATCTTGGTTAGGACGAGTCGTACCTGTGTATTCTCGCTGACTTTGGATAGACCCTGTACGGGCGACTGCTACATCAACGGGGGTCGGGCTTTGCTGCTCACCACGGGATGAGCGCTGGGGTTGGGCATCCGCAGGAACGCGGGAAACAAGCCCACAACTGCTGCTTAACAGCATCAGCCCTAGCAGGGCGATCGCTGGCAGCCTAGACCAGGGTAATTGTCTCATGCGTTCAGACTCTGAAGTAGGGTAACAACATTGTCACATGAGGCGAACCTCATCACTATTAGGCGGTTCATGCAGCCAACAGGTTCAGAACTGGCCAACTTTTTAATCAAACCACACCATGGACTACCCTAACAATTGCCATCTGCCCTCTATACCAAAAACTTACTAGCTACTAGAGGTTAGCCTGTGGAGGCTTTTTCATCATTATCTAGAATGCGCTGAAACAGGTAGCCCGTTCCTCGCGCCGTCAGAATCAACTCTGGATTGCTTGGATCATCCTCTAGCTTGGCCCGCAAGCGAGAGATATGCACATCCACCACACGGGTATCGACATGGCGCTCCGGTGTGTAGCCCCAGACCTCTTGTAAAATCTCTGACCGAGAAAATGCTTCTCCGGAACGACTTACAAGCAACTCCAGCAGGCTAAATTCCATACCCGTCAGGCGCACCCGCTCATCGCCCTTATAGACCTGGCGCTTGTTCGTGTCAATCCGCAAGCTTGTGACTTGAATGACACCAGAGCTAGGAATGCCCGATGTGCTTGTTTTTTCAACTCGACGCAGAACCGAGCGAATTCTTGCCTCTAGTTCCTTAGGAGAAAAGGGCTTGACTACATAATCATCAGCACCAAGCTCTAAACCTGTGATGCGATCGGCAACGTCTCCCAGAGCCGTGAGCATGATAATAGGTACTTCTGACTCCTTCCGCAGTTCTTGACAAACGCCATAGCCGTCTAGCTTAGGCATCATCACGTCAAGCACGACCAGATCAGGTTCAGTCTTCCGGAAGGTTTCTAACGCTTCTTCCCCATCCGCAGCTGTAACCACGTCATATCCAATCATGGACAAACGGGTTTCCAGAATGCGTCGGATGCTGACCTCATCATCCACAACCAGGATTTTTTCCTTATGGCTTTCCAACTTTGCTAAAACTCCTGAACCAGAAACATTGCAATTGAATGGCTAATATCACCACTTGTGTTGTACAACTCTTCATGAACGTCTGCTAACAAACAGAAGCAGCGCTCCAACCTTTTGTATTGCCAATGCAATCTAGGATTGAACTACAAAGGTTGAATTTGAACATTGACATCGTACAACTATCCTATGATTTCCATGCTACCCTAACAAATCACATTAGAAACGCCAGAATTCTGTTGATGCCTAAGGTTCAGTTTTTAACTCGAACACGAACTGAGCATAAAACTGACTAGGCTTGTTAACGAATTAAAAAGAATTATGTAGGTTGATTGTCACCTATTGCGGATAGAATCTTATGTTTCTTAATGAAATTTGAAGTATGGCAGTGAACTATGGCTAAGGTGCGGTCTGTTTACAGTTGTCATGAATGTGGAGCTGAATCGCCTCAATACTATGGAAAATGCCCCTTCTGTGGTAGCTGGAATAGCCTGATCGAGCAAGCCATACCTGCTAGTTCTGCGAGCAACCCTAGACCGAGCCAAGGGGGACGATCAACCCTACAGCGCCATACCTCTGGGGTACCTAAAGCACAGGCATCCCTTACCCTAGAACAAGTCTCTGATCATCCCCAGACACGCTTTTCCTCTGGCTATCCGGAATTAGATCGGGTGCTGGGTGGAGGCATTGTTCCTGGTTCCTTGGTGCTAGTTGGGGGCGATCCTGGAATTGGCAAGTCTACACTGCTATTGCAAGTTGCCAATAGCCTAGCTCAACAGTATCGGGTGCTATACGTCTGTGCGGAAGAGTCGGGTCAGCAAGTCAAGCTACGATCGCAGCGCCTTGGCATCGTAAAGCCTGCTGCAATATCAAGTGCGAAGGATGGTGATGTAACTGGTACGGAGGAACTGC
Organism: Cyanobacteriota bacterium; assembly: GCA_025054735.1. Taxonomy (NCBI): domain Bacteria; kingdom Bacillati; phylum Cyanobacteriota; species Cyanobacteriota bacterium. The sequence continues at coordinate 9,613 of JANWZG010000100.1, forward strand.
CAGAGGCAATATCAGATCCATTACCAGTAACACCGTCCGCACCTAGGCTGTACTTACTGCCTGAAATTGACCTTGATATTATCTTGGCAGAACTAGCATCCCTCAAGCCACAGGTTGCAGTCATTGACAGTATCCAAGCATTGTATTTGGGGTCATTAAATTCTGCGCCTGGATCCGTGTCTCAGGTGCGGGAATGCACCTCAGCGCTGATGCAACTGGCAAAACGCGAACATATTACCCTGTTCATTGTGGGTCATGTTACGAAAGAGGGAGCAATCGCAGGGCCAAAGGTGTTGGAACATTTGGTTGATACTGTGCTGTATTTTGAGGGCGATCGCTTCGCCAGTCATCGACTCTTGCGATCAGTCAAAAATCGCTTTGGGGCCACCCATGAGTTGGGTGTGTTTGAGATGTTGGATCGTGGCCTTCAGGAAGTCGTGAACCCATCTGAATTATTTCTAGGGAATCGGGATGAGTTAGTGCCAGGAACTGCCACGATTGTTGCCTGTGAAGGTACGCGCCCATTGGTGGTGGAGTTGCAGGCGTTAGTTAGCCCCACTAGCTATCCCTCGCCCCGCCGTGCTACTACAGGTGTAGACTATAACCGGCTGTTACAAATTCTAGCTGTGCTAGAGAAACGAGTAGGCATCCCGCTCTCTAAACTAGATGCCTATGTAGCGTCCTCTGGAGGGTTACAGGTAGGGGAACCAGCAGCCGATCTGGGGGTCGCGATCGCAGTAGTGGCTAGTTTCCGTGATCGCATTGTGGATCCGGAAATGGTCTTGATTGGTGAGGTAGGGTTAGGGGGACAAATACGACCCGTTTCTCAGCTAGAGTTACGCCTGAAGGAAGCGATGAAGCTAGGCTTCAAGCGGGCGATCGTCCCCAAGGGACAAGCT